>JAFIGC010000103.1 GCA_020831635.1 Verrucomicrobiota bacterium
AATTGTCGGGAATCGAGGCATACCCATGCGGTCTGTCGAGTATTCCCGACAATTCCTTGCAGCCCATGAGATTGTGCGGATTCAAAGCAAAGATCTCACGGTTTCAGGAAATAGTGGTCAGTTCCTGTTGCAAATCGGAGACAGAACCCTTTTCCAGCAAAAAACGGTGCAAACGCAGGCCAGCCTCTTCCTGAAAAGCGTTCCATCCGGGAATGCGCGGACGGAGATACGCATGCGCCAAGGTCTCGCGAAGATCCCGAAAAAATGGAATGTCCGATCGCCAGGCCCGCCCGTGGGCGGGTTGACCGCGATGCTTCAAGTAGGGTCCGCTTTGACAGGCGCCCCCACAAAGCCAAGCGGCGGCCCGCACGACCGCCTCCGGGGCGGCACAGCGCGTGGAAATGGCCAGTCCGGCTCCCCCTAGCAGGGCATGACGCCGTCCGGGAATGGGACCGAAGCGCAAACGATCCGCATAATGGATGTAGCAGAAGGCAAGCGGACAGTAGGCGATGTCGTCCTTCACACACATATGCTCGTAGAGCTGGATGGGGTTCATATCCAACGAACGGGGATCGGCCCGTTCGCAAAGATTCCGCAAAAGGCGCAGGACCTTCCCAAGGCGCGGATCCTGCAGAAAACGCCCTTCGCCATCGGGGGGAATGTCGTTTTGGGCGCAAAGCGTGAGGAAGGTGCAAAACACATCCGTGGGACAAAGCGGAACCGCAAAAGGAAGGTCGGAAGCCAGCAGTTCGTCCCAAGAATCGGGAAAATGGTCGGTCAAATCCGTCCGCAGACAGGCGCTTTGCATGGCCGCGTCGATCGGGAGGGCCCAAAGATGGCCGTCGAGCTGATACGATGCCAGCGAAGGACCGACAGGATCCGAGCATAGATCCGCCCATTCGCACGGGCTCATCAGGGTGTCCAGCGGCAGCAGCACGCCGTCACGCGCGGCTTGACCACAGTGGGGATGATCGATGATGAGCCAATCAAAACGACCCGCCAGTTCCGTCACCGAGGTGTCGCCAAATTCACGCAACGAACGGCGGGTCCAGTCCACCCGGAGGCCAAAGCGTCGCGCCAGTGCAGGTCCCAAGGCCTCCAGCGGCGCGTACCCGCGGGGATGATCCCAAGTGATGCCATGAAGAACCACGGGAGCGCCGATCTCCGCATCGGCCGGGGCACAGGGGGGATTCATGGGCGCTTCGATTGCTCCCGATCCAGGCTCTTCTGTAAAAACTCCCGCAGTTTCGCCTGCGCGGGTTCTGCCGGATAAAGACGGGCCAAGGCTTCGTTTTCCAGACATTGGGCGGCGCTATTGACGGGGCCGCTGGCGATGCGGGTGAGTTGTTTGAGGGTGCGCAGGGCCAACGGGTCCTTGTCGGCCAGGGTGGCGGCAAAAGCCCGGGTCTGTTCGGCAAAGGCATCGCGGGGATAAATGTGATTCACCAGCCCCCATTCCCGCAGTTCTTCGGCGGTGACGGTGCGTCCGGTGAACAACAGTTCGTTCGCGCGGGTATGCCCGAGTTTGCGGGGCAGCCGCTGGGTGCCGCCACCGCCGGGAATCAGATGCAGGAGAATTTCGGGGAGACCGAATTTCGCCCCCTCCGCAGCCACCATCAGGTCGCAGGCCAGCGCAATTTCAAATCCCCCTCCGAACGCATGCCCGTTGACCGCCGCGATGACCGGCATGTTGAGCCCTTCGATGGCATCGTACACCCGGCGCCCCATGGCCTGAAAAGCTTCGAATTCGGACTGCGTCTGCGTGGCGTATTCCTTGATGTCCGCACCCGCCATGAAGGCCCGGCCCGCCCCCGTCAGTACGACAACGCGCACCTCGGGATCGACGTTTACCCGGTCCAGCGTGTCTATCAGCTCACGCATCAGGGCGCGGTTCATGGCGTTGAGCTGGTCGGGGCGGTTGAACGTAATCGTGGCGATATGGTCGGTCAGGGTGTAATCAATCATGCGAGTGCGGAGTTCGGAGGGGGGAGTGCGGAGTGGGGCGTTTCCACTCGGGTGAGATGCCAGGCCCCGAGATTGGCGGAGAAGAGTTCGTCGGGACTGCGGAAGGCGAGGTTGGTGGGATGGTGAAGCAGGTCGGTGCTCTCGTCTTCGATGAGAAGATCGAGTCGCGCGCGAACAAAGGACCATCGGTAGATTTTGCTGGGATTGTAGATGGAAATGTAGAGATCGCCCCCGGGATGAAAGGCCAGCCCGTCGGGTTCGTCGCCAGGCAGCGCAAGAAAAAGTTCCTTGGCCCCGGCCCGTCCGTCGGGAAGGATGGGAACGCGGGTGACGCCGGGCAGGTGGCTTTCCACCAGGTACAAGGCATCCCCCGCCGGACTCAGGGCCAACCCGTTGGCGGAAAGGCAGGACTCCGACATCCAAAGCGTCCCCTTGCCGGTGGAAAGTTCAAAACGGAAAATCCCGGGACCGCCCGAACGGCAGGTGTTGGACACATACAGAAAACGCTCGTCGTGCGAAAGCACGGCAAAATTGGGCAAAACCAGGCCTTCCGAAGTGAGTTTGGCGAGTTGCCGGCCCTGATCGTCATACACAAACACCGCCTGATGATGCAAGTCGCAAAGATAGAGGCGGTGACGGCTGTCCATGGTGACCCCCAACAGAAATCCGCCCGTGCACGCAACGGTTTCGATCCGCCCGCCATCGGCGGAGACATGATAGAGTTCGCCGCCCTCCCCGCCGCACCAGAGCGACCCGTCGCGGGAATCCACACAGAGTCCCTCGGGATGATTGAGCCGTTGCGGATGCAAAATCCCTCCGCAGAAGACGGAAGCGTGTTGATGAAGATCCAGCAGAGGTTTCACGCGTTCACCTCCTGAACCGTGAGGGTTCCGGCGCGCTCGAGTTCGGCGATGGCTTCCGCGTCCCAGCCCAGTTCCCCGAGAATCTCGCGGCCATGTTGACCGACAAGGGGCGCGGGACGACGGATACTGCCGGGGGTTTCGCTCATTTGAAAGGGGATGTTCGTGATTTTCACGCGGCCCGCGCGGGGATGGTCGATCTCCGTGAAGGCCTCCAGGTGTTTCACCTGCGGATCGTCGCCCACATCTTTTAATTCAAGCGCGGGCGCGCACCAGATATCGAGCCCCAACATGATGTCCAGCCATTCGCCGGTGGTTTTGGTGCGGATGCAATCCTGCAAAACGCCATAAATTTCATCGCGGCGGTCAAACAACACCTGCGGATCCTCATAGGCAGCCAACCTAAGGTCCTTCAAAGCCGCCTTGATTTTCGACCAGGGATTCATGGCAATGGACAACCAACCGTCGGCGGTCCGGTAGATCCCGAAGGGGGCTCCGTTCCCCGGGTGGGCGATCCCGGATTCCGGACGCTCAAAACTCCGCCCCAGATTCTGCACCGTAAAGAAGTCCTGCATTTCAAACGCAAGCACGCTTTGCAGCAAGTTCACCTCAATGCGCTGGCCCTTTCCATTCCGCTCCCGCGCATACAGCGCCGCCAGAATGGCTTGGGACAAATGCAACGCCCCCAGTTGATCGCTGAGCGCGGTGCCGATGGCCACTGGACCCTCTGACTTTTTCCCGCTCGCAAAAACCGCGCCGCTCAGCCCCTGGACCAGCAGATCCTGTCCGGGACGTTTCGCATAAGGTCCGTCTTTCCCCCATCCGGTGGCGGAGGCGTAGATGATGCGCGGATTGATCGCCCGGAAATCCTCATGGCCCAGCCCCAGTTTCTCCATCACACCCGGACGAAAATTTTCCACCACCACATCGGCGGTCTCCGCCAGCTTGTAGAGAATCTCTTTCGCGACCGGGGCCTTTAAATCCAGTGCCAACGAACGCTTGTTTCGATTCCAGGGCAGAAAACACGGACTTTCCCCCTCGCCAATCCACTGATTGAAAAAGGTCATGGACCGATACAGATCCCCGGTGTGGGGCTTTTCGATTTTAATCACCTCCGCCCCCAGATCTCCCAACATTTGCGTGGCATAGGGACCCTGCAAAAGCTGGGTGAAGTCGAGGATGGTGATGTTGTCTAAAGCTTGCATATTTTGAGTGACGAGTGATGAATGACGAGTGCCGAATAACATGCGACTTAGTTTCTTGGCAGACAGAGGAGTCCGCCTTCGACTTTGAGATCGTGGCCGGTGATGAACCCGGCGGCGGGGGAACAGAGAAAAAGCGCGGCTTCGGCCACTTCATCCGGTTTCCCGGTCCGTCCGAGAGCGTGCATGCGGGCCCACTGTTTGCGCAGGGTCTCCCCTTCGGCGGCAACCCGCCGGTCATTCATCGGGGTGTCGATGGCGCCGGGACTGATGGCGTTCACTCGGATGTTGTCGGGCCCCAACTGACCCGCCAACTGCGTGGTCATGGCCAGCAGCCCCCCTTTGGCGGCGGCATAGGCCGTCCAATTGTCCCAACTCCGATGCGCCTGGGTTGAGGCGATGTTGAGAATGCAGCCTGCCTTGCGTTCCTTCATCCCCGGCAACACCGCCCGAATCAACCGGAAGGCACTGCTCAAATTGGTCGAGATCACCCGCTCCCAATCCGCGTCGGGCATCTCGGACGGATCGCCGGAAATCGCCACCGCCGCGTTGTTCACGAGAATATCCACACGCCCAAATCGCTCCAACGCCGCCGCAACCGCACCGTTCACCGCTTCGGTGGAGGACACGTCCGCTCGCACCGCCAAGGTATGGACGCGGTACGTTTTCGCCAGGGATTCAGCCAGCGCGGTGTTGGCCGCCTCCTGCACATCCAACAGCACCAGATCCGCCCCCGCCTCCGCAAACCGCCGGGCGATGGCCGCCCCAATGCCGTCGGCGGCTCCGGTGATCAAGGCAATTTGATTTTGTAGGATCGTGTTCATGCCGCCTAGTGTCGCTGAAAACGTTCAAGCTTGCAAACCTCAAAAATTTCTAACATTGGAAATGTATGACACGCATACGCCAACAGGATATCGCCGAGGCCCTCGGGGTGCACGTCACCACCGTGTCAAAGGCCTTGAAAAACCACCCCGGCGTGTCGGAAGTCACCAAAGCCCAAGTGATGGAAACGGCCGAACGGATGGGCTACCGTCCCGACCCCGTTCTACAATCGCTGGTGGCCTACCGACGCCACAATGTCCCCCGAGACTACCGGGCCACCCTGGCATGGTTCTGCAACTATCCGGAGGGCACCGACATGAACATTCACGCGGGATACGACGATTATCTGGCGGGCGCCCGCGAAGAGGCGGCGCACCTGGGATATCGCCTCGATGTTTTTCATCATGACGGAAACCCCGAAAACCCCGCTCCCGTCCTGCGCATGCTCCGGGCCCGCGGGATTCGGGGAATTGTCCTGGCCCCGCAGGCCGTACCGGGGGTGATGATACGCGAAAGCTTCGCGAATTTTTCCGTGGTCACCCTCGGGTTCACCCTCGCCGCGCCCCGGTTTCATTTGGTGACCAACGACCATTTCGGCACCATGCTGGCAATGCTGGAACATCTGCAAAACCTCGGCTACAAACAACCCGGCTGTTATCTCAGCGAAATCGACAACCACCGCATGGGACGCCGGGCCCGGGGCGCGCTGGAAAGTTTCAGCCGCGGACGCCGCCTCCCCGTCCTCCGCTATGAAACCCCTTCCCGACGGACCTTTCTCGACTGGTTGGACCGCCATCCCCGCATGGACGTCCTGATCACCCGGGAACCCCAAACCGCCGATTGGCTGACGCAGGCCCAACGTCCCCTCCCCCGCTTCAACTATGCCCTGTCCTCCCCGGACAGCCAAAGCCCCGGCATGTACCACAACAACCGGCAAATCGGCGCCGCCGCCATCGACCTCTTGGGCCGCCTGCTCGACCGCAACGAAACCGGCGTGCCCGACAATCCCCTCCGCGTCATGCTGGAAAGCCGATGGATCGCGGAATCAGATGAAAGAACATGACCCCGGGATCATGAAGATAACCGGGATACAGTCTTGCGCGCTCTTTTCCACTCATTTGCACTGTGGTAAAGTTGTCTCGAACCCGTCAGCCCCAAGGCCACCCTCGCAAAGGAGATACCCAATGCTCGGAACGTTATTTTTGAAAGGTAAACTGGCGGACGTGGATGAGTTGGTTGTCAAAACCGGCTTCGCAATAGGCCAGATAATAAAACCACTTGCGAATGAAGCGATCATCGAAGCCCAGTTCCTTCACTTTGGAAAGATTTGAGGCAAAAGCGTCCCGCCAGCGGCGCAGGGTCTCGGCATAATCCCGGCCAAACTCGCACATGTCCAAACAGCGCCAATCGGTGTGCCGCTTCACCAGCCCCTGCAATAATTCCGGACTGGGCAGATGACCGCCGGGAAAGATGTGCTTGCGGATGAAGTCGCTGCTTATGGTGTAGCTTTTGTAGCGCGCTTCGGGAATGGTGATCGACTGCAGGACAAATCTTCCGCCGGGTTTCAGTCGTTGTTGGACCGTTTCCAGATACACGGGCAGAAATTCATGGCCAACGGCTTCGATCATTTCCACGCTGAGGACGTGGTCAAAAATTTCCGGCACTTCCCGGTAATCTTGCAAGCGGATCTCGACCAAATCCGCCACCCCGGCGGCTTGCACGCGTCTGCGGGCCTCCTCGGCCTGGGCTTCGGACAGGGTGACGCTGGTGACCCGGCATCCTCGCTTTTGGGCCAAGCGAATGGCGCAGGCGCCCCAGCCACTGCCGATTTCGAGGACATGGTCCCCTGCCCCGGGATTCAGCTGGTCGATCAACCGGTCGATCTTCCGCAGTTGTGCGGTCAGCAAGTCTTCCGTGGGATCGGCGAAAATGGCGGCGCTGTAGGTCAGGGTTGGATCCAGAAAGGTCGCGTACAAGTCGTTGCTAAGGTCATAATGTTCCTGAATGTTTTTGCGGGCGTTGTCCAGGGTATTGGAGCGCATGCGATGGGCGGCATGGTCCATGGCCCGCAACATTTTCGAAGCGCCCCGCATCAGGCGTCCCATGTCCTGTTGGTTTTTGGAGAGGATGCGCAAGAGGGTCGACAAATCGTCGGTTTTCCAACTGCCGTCCATGTAGGTTTCCGCAAAGGCCATGGATCCGCCCAGCAACATGCGCCGAATCGCGGTGGATTCGAGGATGTGCAATTCCGCCTCGTCCGCGCCCCCGTCTCCGACTACGGTATGATGACCGGAGGGAAGCATGACCTTCAAACGCGCGCCTTGCAGCTTGGAAAGGGCGTGCACGAGAATGCGTTCGGACAAAGTCATGTTCGCGGTGTCCAGATATGCGGGATTCAGGATGGTTTTTGAGGGATCCATGGAAAAAACACATTGGTGGATTGTTGATAGGCCCGATACGCCTCGCCCCTGGATTGTAGGGACTGGCGTTCGGTGTGGGGAATGCCGGTCAAATACCGGAGAAAGAGATACATCAGGATCATGCCGACCCAAGTCAGGGGGGCGAGGGGAGAGTTTACGGACCAAACCACGTAGGCGGTCCAGTGCAGCCATTCGCAGAAATAATTGGGATGCCGGGTATACCGCCAAAGGCCGGATCGACACACTTGACCTTTGTTTTCGGGATATTGACGGAAGCGTGCCAGTTGACGGTCGGCCAGACTTTCCCCGGCGATGGCGCCAAAGGCAATCAGCAGTCCCAAAACGTCATAGACGTCCGGAAACGGTCCGGGACGAATCATCACCGCAATCGGGGGCAGCATGAAAATGGGGACCAACAGGGCTTGGCCTTGGAAAAAATAGAAGAAATTTCGATTGGCCCGTTCGCCCCAATGCTTGCGCAGGTTCACATAACGTCCATCCTCGGGCCGGTCCCCGCGAAGGCGGTCAAAATAGATGTGCGAAGCCAAGCGCAAGGACCAAAAAAGCACGACCAGCCCCACGAAGAATCCACGCGGGGTCAAGGGCAGAAAAAGCCAGGCGGATAACATGCCGAGGGCCATCCCCAATGTCCACCCCAAATCCACCCAACCGGCGTTGGTGGATTTTACGGCGTGCCGCCAGAGCAAGAACTGCAATCCGGCGGCGGCGACAAAGGCAATGAAAATGGAAATGATGATATTCACAATGATGTATCGCCATCCCCCGCCACTCCTTACCAAAAATCGGAAATTGCCTTCGCAACCATAATCCGGGCGCATCTCCGTACTTCGAGATTGGAAAATCAGCCGTACACGAAGGCCACGCGCGGCAAAATTCGCTTTACAGGTTCCGAACACCGCTTTACTACGGGGATGACCAACCTTTTTACTTTATACTGAATCCGTGAAATCTTTGCTCTGAATCCGCACAATCTCATGGGCTGCAAGGAATTGTCGGGAACACTCTACAGACCGCAAGGGTATGCCTCGGTTCCCGACAATCCCTTTCGCTCCATGATCTTGTACGCCTTCTTTGCAAATATCTCACGGATTCAGGAATATCTGGAGACTTCTTATGGCAAAACTGACAGACTCACTGGGAAAAATCCCCGGTGGACTTATGGTCATTCCGCTTTTGGCGGGGGCTTTTCTGAATACGGTGGACCGGATGTATCTGACCCCGGTTCAGCGTTTTTTACGTGTGATCGGCGCGCCATCGGAGACCAGGGAGGTGATCATCGGCCCGGAGGAGTCGTTTCGGGAACTCTGGGAGAACCAGGTCGTCTCCGAAACCACTTTGGCCGAAACCGGTGAGCGCGTCCTCGAAATCGCGAGTTTCCGGTTTCTGAATTTGGGCACCTTCAGCACCGCCCTCGCCTCTCCGGGCATTCTCACCCTCATTGCCATGTTTCTCTTTTGCGTGGGGGCGCAAATGGATTTTCACGTGGGCAAAAGGTCTCTGAAAAAAGGGCTGGTGATTACCTTGGCCAAACTGGGGGCGGCCATGGTGGTGGCGTACCTGATCGCCAAAATATCCGGGAGCATGTATCACGGATTTTTGGGGTTGTCGGCCATGGCCGTGATCGCGGCCATGGAAAACGGCAATGGAGGCATGTACGTGGCCCTGACCGGGGAATACGGCAATCGCTCGGATGTGGGGGCGATTTCGGTGGTTTCGTTGAATGACGGCCCGTTTTTCACGCTGTTGGCCCTGGGCATGATGGGCGAAGTCTTTCCCATCGCCGCTTTTTTGGCGGTATTGCTGCCGATGGGGCTTGGATTTACGCTCGCGCAAATCGATCCGAAAATCCGTCAATTCACCGCCCCCGGGGAAAAACTCACCATTCCCTTTTTCGCCTTTGCCCTCGGCACGGCCATGAATTTGGGTACTTTTCTGCAAATGGAGGTTTTGGGGGCGGGATTGTTTCTGGCCCTCTGCACCATCGTGGTCACGGGGGGCGCGGCGGTTTTGGCGCTTCGGCTTTTCCGCGAGGAAAGTCCCATGGCGGGCATCTGCGAGGCTTCGACGGCCGGCAATGCCACCCAAACCCCGGTGGCGGTGGCGGGGGTCATGGCGGCAGGCGTGGAAACCGGAATCGTCAGCCCGGAAAAGGCCGCGATTTATCAGGATCTGGTTCTGGACGCCACCGCGCAGATTTCCATCTCCGTCATCACCACCGCCATCATTCTCCCCTTCGTGGTGATTTGGTACGATAAAAAACTCCGAGCCAAAGGCATCGACCCACGAAAAGAGATTCCTTAAAAAGTTGGACCCAGAGGCCAGGGCGCGAACTCTTCGTCCCCGATGCCCTGGGCTTCGCTTTTGGTGGGAGATCCGCTGGCGACTTCCAAGAGCCGTTCGAAAATCCGCCGGCCCACCGCGTCGATGCTCTCCTCGCCATCCAGGATGGTGCCCGCGTTCAGATCCATGTCCTCGCCCATGAAGGAATACAGGGGGGAGTGGGTGCTGATTTTGAGGGTGGGCATGGGTTTGCAGCCATACACGCTGCCGCGCCCGGTGGTAAACACCCCCAAGGTGGCGCCGCCCGCCGCGAGTCCGGTCATGCTCACGGGATCGTATCCGGGACTGTCCATGAATCCGAGCCCCGGCGTATCGATCTGCTGTGCATAGCGATACACGGCCGCCAGTGGCGATTGACCCGCTTTGGCCACGGCGCCGAGACTTTTTTCGTAAATCGTGGTGAGTCCACCGGCTTTGTTGCCGGGGGTGGGATTGTTGTCAATGGTGGCGCCGTGCATGCGGGCGTGGTCTTCCCACCAGTGAATGAGGTCCAGCAAATGATTGCCCACCTCGTCGGAAACGGCCCGATGCAGCAAAAGGTGTTCGGCACCATAGATTTCCGGGGTTTCGGCCAATACGGCCGCCGCCCCGCAACGCACCAACATGTCGGCGGCGATACCCACGGCCGGATTGGCGGTGATGCCGCTGTTCGCATCCGATCCGCCGCACTGCATGGCCAGCACCAGTTTGGAGGCGGGATGCGAACCGCGGCGCATCCGATTGGCCTGGGGCATCATCTCTTCCAACGCCGAAATGCCCGCCGCGATCGTCTTGCGGATTCCCCCGGTTTGCTGGATGACCAGGGTGGGCGCCTCGTGTCCGTTTTCGCGCAGTCGTTCTTTGAGGCCCGGCGCCTGCATGCCTTCGCAGCCAAGTCCAATGATCAAATATCCGTACACGTTGGGATGCCGGGCCATGCCCATCAGCACCCGTTCCAACAAATCGCTGGGCGCGCCGGGTTGCTGACAACAGCCCGATTTGTGGGTGAGGGCGATGACCCCGTCCACATGCGGATATTTTTCCCGATAGGCGGGGGTGTTGAAATGCGCCGCGACCTGTTTGGAGACGGAGGCGGAGCAGTTGACGCTGGAGATCACGGCCAGATAATTGCGGGTGCCCACGCGTCCGTCGGGACGTTCGTAGCCCATGAAGCGGGGAACCGAGTCCGCGGGCAGATATTCGACCTTCCGGACGTCGCCGCCAATGCGAGAATCCCGAGAAAAGGCCCGCATTTCCAAATTGTGGGAATGCACGTGGTCCCCGGCGGCGATGTCACGGGTGGCGAACCCAATCACCTGACCGTACTTGCGCACCTCCCCTTCCTTGGGAATCGCGGTCAGCGCGATTTTGTGGCTCATGGGGATTTCATCTCCGGCCATCAGGGAATTTCCCGTCGGACCGGTCAGCGGGGTGCCGGCGGGGATGCGCACACGGGCCACGGCCACTTGGTCATCGGGGTGAAGATGCAGCAGAATGCCATCTGGCGGTGAGGAGGACGAAAGGGAGGAAGGGGATTGCGAAGTCATATCCCTCTTCTTTCTCCCATTCAGGGGGCAAGGTCAATTGTTTTGTGTGTTTGATGGCGCGAAGCTGTGGAGGGACAGGCCCTTACTATGGCGCAAACCCAACGACCAGCCGAACCGACAAGGCCACGCCGCTGTCCACATCAAAACTCAAATGATATTTGTCCTGACTTCCCGAGGTCCCGACATGGGTTCGCAGTCCGTTCACGGGCGCGAGCGGGTCGTCCCAATCATACCAGTTTTCCAAATCCACGGAAATTTGCGGTGTCAGGACCACGTTGGCGGCGCCGGTATCGTGCGCATAGGCGAACACGAATTCCCCGTCATGCTTCTCGAAACGGGGCAAATCGGAGCCATCCAAGCTTGCGGTGGGATCCAGCCCCAGCACGAAGGCCATGAGATTTGCGGTGCCGTCCTGACTGTAATCGCCAAAGGGGGCCTGTGAAAGAGTGCCGGGTGGCAAACTTTGCGAGGTTTCCACGTCCGCGGCCCAAGTCTGATAAGGGGTGGGAGGAACGCCGGTCAGTTCCATGGCCGGACCGGGGGGCCAGGCGGTACCGTGATTAAATGGTTGCACTTGAATCCAAAGGCTGTTTTCCTCATCGGGGGTATACACAAAGGACTCCCCCGGATCGAGGGACACGGTGTCCAAAGACTCGATCTTCAAGAGATTGGTGAATTCCACCTGATCGATATACCATCCCACGCCATTCGACGTTTGGGGGAAATAGCTGCCTTGCACCTCATACGAAAAAGCAAGCCGCACCTCTTCTCCCGCATAAGCGTCCAAATCGATTTCCCTGGGCGTAAATCCGGTTTCCCCGCCGGTTCCACTCCCCGCTTGCGCGTAAATTTCGGTCCAACTGTTGCCGTCATTCACGGAGATCAACACCCGGGCGATTTGGGTCTGTGAGGCCCAGCCCAATCGGCTTTGAAAGCTCATGGAGGCGTCATCGGAAACCACGAAAGCGTGGCTGTATGTGAGACGTTGGGTTTCGGGCACGGGATGGACAAGATGATAGGCGTGCGTCCCCGAATGCTTCACCCCATCGCTCAAAGGCGTGTATCCGGAAACCGCCACGATCATGTTCTCCGACAAACCCGAGGGGCTGGGGTTGTCCGTTGGGAACGGCTCCCGGCTTTGCAACTGAACTTCATAAGCGGTCGCCCCCAATACCGGCGTAAATTCATAGACGTTGCTCAGCCCCACGGCCGGGGTGGCGGAACCGGAAATCACCGGGGGCGCATAGGGCATGACCAAATCCACTTTGACGTTTTCCCCTCCTGGGAAAGCGACGGAAAAGGATTCGGAATGCAGACCGTCGGAAAAGGTGACCTGCCGGGTTCCCGCGGAGGCGGGCATGGGAAGGGCGTAGCCGCCGGAGGGCGCGGTGAAGGTGTGATAAGCGCCATCGGCAATCGTCACTTCCAGCCCCCCGATGGCCTCGCCGGGTGAATAAAAATCATCGCCGTCGAAATCGTAATAGGCGATGCCGAGCAGAAATGGAGAGGGCGTATTCCCGGACGTCGCGAATTTCTGCGTGGCCATCGCCACGTTGTAGGTGATGCCATCGTCGGTAAATTGCCCTTCGAGAATGCCGATGCCCAACTCGTCGAAATCCGCTTGCATCAGATTTTCACGGTGTCCGGCACTGATAAACAATCCATCGTGATTGGAAATGGTTTCCTCTTGAATGTTTATGGCCCCTGTATTCCCGCTCCAGGCAATGTTTTCACCACTCCTCCAAAAACCTGTGAATTGATACCCCTCCGCCTCCATGCGTTGTTTGGGGGTAGATCCTCCAGCACCAGCGTGGGTAAAGGTATCCGTGTCCAGCATCCATTGGGAATGTCCCCGGGCCGCATCCACGATCCGTGGATGAATGGCCAATGGCGGTTTGGGGGTGTCCTCGATGGTGCCGGGGGGAAGGTTGTGGTTGAGACCGATGCCCAGGCGGGCCGCCTCCGCGCCGGGATCCGCCCGGGCCCGATTCACCATCTCCAGCATCAGTTGCTCCCAAATCGTCAATTCCCCGTGATCGTAAAAAGTCGTGCCCATGGGAGATTCCGACGACGTTTCTTCCACCAACATCACCCCGGCGGGGGATTCCGCATACCCGCTGCCCGAATAAGGCTCCCCCAAATCAGAGGCCGACACAACGGAGGCCTTCTGCAACTCACCGGCAGTCATGTGAGCGGAGATCGACACAAGGGCCAAAAGACCGGAAAACCAAAGCTTGAAATGAAAATTGTTCATAATCAAGTTTACGACAAGCTGCACTTTCGTGCAAATGAAAAAATAAAAGCTTATCGGCAAGGGACTTGCGTCGGGCATTCGGCCCAAAGAAAAAGAACCCCCTGCCGCACCCGCACGTCCACGGGTCCGGTGGCGCGGTTGCTTTGGGCGATGCCATGTCCCAGCCCCAGACATGCGTCTTGAAGCGGCCATTGCAATCCGCGGGCCTCGACGCCGCTCACCTCTCCCATCGGCAGGAGGGAGATCAGTTGTTGTTCGGCAAAATTCCGGGTGAAAGGCGTTTCGGGGGTAATGCGCCAAAGGCGGGCCGAATCGCTCTCCATTTCCACCCGCAGTTCATGCGGCAGGGCGGCCGCCAGGATGAGATTGTTAAAGACATGGTCAAATCGATCCCCGAAGCCGCCGCAAATGATCAAGCGCCGCAAATCGGGCGGCAGCCGACGAATCAACTTCTCGAAATCGGTGTAATTTTGATCGGGATCGCGAATCAGGGACCAATGATCCGGCAAACACTCGCGGGCGACGCTGTCGAAGTCCCCCACCACCCAAGCGGGTTCGACTTCGGCGGCGGCGCAGGCCCCGGCCCCGCCATCGGCGGCATACACGGGGTAATTACGGGCCAGTTCCCGCAGTCGTTCGCGACCGGGCGGGGTGCCATTGAGCACCGCCACGGCCGTGACTTCAGAGTCTGCGAGCGCCATCGGTTGCCACGCAAACGTAAACGGCGGGTTCCAATTGGGTGGCTTCCAGATAGGCGGCGGCCACTTCGCGCTCGAAATCGGCGGCAGCCTCCTCCTGAACAAGGGCCACCGCACAGCCCCCGAACCCGGCTCCGGTCATGCGGGCTCCCAAGCAACCTGGATGGGCCATGGCGCATTCCACCATGGTGTTGAGGGCATCGTTGCAGACCTCGAAATCATCCCGCAAACTCACATGACTCTCGTGCATGAGGCGGCCCAATGTCACCGAGTCGCCCGCCCGCATGGCCTCGGCGGCGGCGAGGGTGCGTTGGTCTTCGGTGATCACATGGCGGGCGCGACGGCGCGTCAATTCGGGCAATTCATCCGCCCGATCGAAAAAGGTTTCCGGGGAAACGTCCCGCAAAAGTTCCACGCCAAAAAATTTCGCAGCTTCCTCGCATTGGCTGCGGCGCTCGTTGTAGGCCGAATCCACCAACCCCCGGCGGGTGGCGGTGTCGAGAATCACCACGCGAACGCCTTCCGGCAGCGGGACATGCTCGCCTTTCAGAGAGCGGCAGTCCAGCAAATAAGCGTGTCCGGCCTTGCCACAAGCGGAGATCATCTGGTCCATGATCCCGCAGTTGACCCCCACCCAATTGTTTTCCGCCTCCTGCCCGGCCACCGCCATGTCCACGGGGTCCCAAGGGAAATTGGACACCTCGGAAAAGGCTTTCGCCGCCGCCAACTCCAAGGCGGCGGAACTGGACAGCCCCGAGCCTCGGGGCACGTTGCCGAGCATGGCGCCGTCCCAGCCCCGCAGGGTGAGATTGCGCTGCTGCAACGCATGGGCCACCCCCTTGATGTACTCGCACCAGTGGGGTTTGATGTATTTGAATTTCTTGAGGTTGAAACGGGCCTTGTGGTTAAAATCCGCCGACAACAAGACCACGTTGTCGTCCCGACGATACCGGATCGCCATGAACATGGCCCGGTCAATGGCCATGGGCATGACAAAGCCACCGTTATAATCGGTATGCTCCCCAATCAGGTTGACCCTTCCGGGAGCCGTAACCACGATATCGGGTTCGCCCCCGAAATGATTGACAAAAGCCGTATGCACTTCTTCATGTAAACTCATGCGTCCTCCAATGACGGGAAAATGCAAAAAATCAATCGAATCTCATTGCTTTTCACACAGAAAAGATAAACGGGGAGGCACTCAATTTGCAAAACGACCTATATGAGCCATTTCAAAAACCATTCGAAACACCATCGCTGGATCATTGCCGCCGCCGCCGTGGGCATTCATTTGTCCATCGGCTCCGTCTACGCGTACAGCGTCTGGAAAATTCCCCTGACGACCCTGACCGGCTGGTCCGAAGCGCAAGTGGCCCTGGGTTTCAGCCTCGCGATTCTCTTTTTGGGCATCACCGCCGCATTTTCAGGACGCTTCATCGACCGCAGACATCCGCGCGCCAATTGCCTGCTGGCGGCCGCATTGTTCGGCATCGGTCTCGTCCTTTCCGGGGTGTCGGCCCACGTCGGCTTTCTGCCCGGCTATTATCTGGGCTACGGACTGATCGGCGGAATGGGCCTGGGGCTGGGCTACGTGGCACCGGTTTCCACGTTGTTACGATGGTTTCCCGACCGGCGGGGACTTGCGGCCGGACTGGCCACCATGGGCTTTGGGTTCGGGGCCATGCTCGCGGGTCCGCTCATCTCCCGCCAAACCCAGATCCTGGGCGTGCCGGAGACGTTTTACCTCTTGGGCGGAATCTATTTCACCGTCATGGCCTTGTCCTCGCTGTGGATGAAAAACCCTCCAGCGGATTGGGCGGAACGGTTTTCCGTCGAGGCCAAAATCCCACCTCTACCCAGTCCCCCGGCCTTGGACGCCCTCCCGGGTCAAATCTTGCGGTCCCCCGCTTATCTTCTGCTTTGGTTCATGTTTTTCCTGAACATACTTTGCGGCATCGCCCTGATCTCCATCGCCTCGCCCATGGCCATGGAAATCACCGGCATGAGCCCGAAGTCCGCCGCCACCATGGTCGGGATCATGGGACTCTTCAATGGATTGGGACGTATCGGTTGGTCCGCGGCCAGCGACCGCATTGGACGGAAGCAAACCTGGGTCTGCTTCTTTCTTGTGCAGATCGTCGCCTTCGGGCTTTTGCCCGGCCTGACAAATCCCCTGGCCTTTCAATTGGCCGTGTTCGTCATTCTCACCTGTTATGGCGGCGGATTCGCCACCGCCCCCGCTTTTTTGGGCGATCTCTTTGGCGCCCGACATCTCTCCACGTTGTACGGCGTGCTGCTGACCGCCTGGGCCGCCGCCGGGCTGCTCGGCCCCTTGTTCATCGCCTGGCTGCGCGATTGGTCGGGATCGTACCAAATGCTCCCCCCTCTGTTCGCTGGATTTCTCTTTATGGGAATTCTTGGACTTTGGGGATTATCACACACTCGGAAAGGTTCGTTTGAAAATCTTTAACAATTACATTGCAACCCTCTTTCGGATAGGGCTATAATAAGATCCTTAGGAGTAACACACATTATGGCTACAAAAAAGAACAACATCCCCGAACCCGTTTTCCTGTCCGCCCCCAAGGCGGCCAACCTCTGTGGTGTAAGCCGCAATACCATTTGCTGCTGGATACGCGACGACAAATTGCCGTCCTATCGGACCGCTGGCGGAAAATACCTGATCCGCCCCGGCGACTTGCTGGGTTTCATGAACGAAAACCAAATGTTCGCCCCCCAGGCGCTCAAGGAAATCGCCGCCGAAGACGAAGCCATCTTCGGGGGGTCCGAATCCCGTGAAACCGAGGCCGAGCCCAGCATTCTGGTGGTGGATGACGACGCGAACATGCGCCAATTGATCCGCCGCAGCCTTCAGGATTTGGGCATGCCCGTTCTGGAAGCGGAAAACGGCTTCGACGCCATGCACAAGCTGACCGTCACCCCCTCCGTGGCTCTGGTGATTTTGGACATGGTCATGCCCGGACAAGGCGGCGCCAGCACCTTCGAGCAAATTCGCAAGGCCAATCCCAGCCTGCCCGTCATCATCGTCACCGGACAAAACACCGACGACGTGGAGCGGGAATTCACCGGGTCCAAACCGGAGATCATTCTCAGCAAACCCATTCGTCCCGAGCACTTGGTTGAAGTGGCCAACACCTTCCTCAACAACCTGGGCTTTTAAGCATGTTGACCTTGCTGGCATTTTCAGGTTCCTCACGAGCCGGTTCCCTCAACGCCCTGCTTTTGGAGCGCGCGGAAATCATGGCCGCGGCGGCGGGCGCCACCGTGGAAACCATCGATCTGCGCGAGTTGGACCTGCCGATTTACGACGGGGATTACGAAGCCGCCAACGGTCTGCCGCAGGGTGCGCGTGACCTCAAGGAAGCCATGCGCGAAGCCGATGGCTTCCTCATTGCTTCCCCCGAGTACAATTCCCATCCCACCCCCCTGCTGATCAACTCGCTGGCTTGGGCGTCTCGGAAAGGCGGGGGGGACGATGTGCCGCTTTCCGCCTTCAAAGGCAAAGTGGCCGGCCTCATGGCCGCATCCCCCGGCGCCTTGGGCGGCTTGCGCAGTCTGTGGGCCCTGCGGGCCATGTTGCAAAACGTGGGCGTGGTCGTGGCCCCCACCCTCGCGGCCGTCGGCGGTGCCAACGAGGACCTCTTTCAAGAGGAAACCTTTGACCCCTCGTCCAATGGACGCCGTCTACACAGCATGGTCCAAGAAACCCTCTCGCTGCTTTCCTGAACATGCCGGACGCGCAAACCTCCCTGCTTTTCCAAGGCGACAGCATCACCGACGCGGGCCGGAACCGAAACGATCCCGACCATCTGGGCAGCGGCTATGTCCAGATGATTGCGGGCACTCTCGGGTTTCGTCATCCGAACATCCCCCTTAAAATCGTCAACCGGGGCATCAGCGGCAACCGCAGTCGGGATTTGCTGGACCGCTGGGAAGACGACTGCCTGTCCCTGCGCCCGCAATGGTTCTCCCTCTTCATCGGCATCAACAACACCTGGCGACGCTACGACCAAAACGATCCCACCCCGGCCGATGTCTTCGAGGCCGAACTCCGGGAACTCGTGGACATGACCATTCAGTGTGGCCTCCATCCCGATTGCGCCGTGTTGATGGAACCCTTTTTGCTGGACGAACCCAGAGGCAGCAAACAGGCTTGGTTCGAAGATTTGATCCCCAAACAAAACGCGGTTCGAAAAATCTCCGAGGAATTCCGCACCCGCTGGATTCCGCTTCAAGCCATTTTCAACGAAGCCCTCGAACGCGCGCCCGCCGCCCATTGGACCCGGGACGGCGTTCACCCCACCCCCGCCGGCCATTATCTCATCGCCCAAGCCTGGCTGAACACCATGGAAGATGCCATCGGAGCCGGTTGACATGGCGGGCGAAACAACACCGGTGGTTTTGATTACGGGCTGCTCCTCGGGCATCGGACGCGCCGCAGCCATTCACATGCGCGATCTCGGCTGGCGCGTCTTTCCCACCGCCCGCAAAACCGAGGACCTCGAAGGACTTCGCGCCGACGGCTTCACGCCCCTGGAACTCGACATAGCCTCCCCCGATTCGATTTCCGCCTGCGTCGCGGCGTTGTGCGAGCAAAGCCATGGACGGATCGACGGCTTGGTCAACAACGCCGGCTTCGGACAACCGGGCGCCCTGGAAGACCTGAGCCGGGATGCCATGCGCCGCCAATTCGAGGTGAACGTTTTCGGCTTGCAGGAACTCACCAACCGGATCCTGCCCATCATGATCAAACAAAACGGCGGACGCATCGTCCACATTTCCAGCGTCGTCGGACGGGTGGCCCTCCCCTTCATGGGCATTTATTCCGCCTCCAAATTCGCGGTGGAAGCCATGACCGACGCCCAGCGCGTCGAACTCATGGGCACCGGGGTCCGCATTTCCCTCGTCGAACCCGGCCCCATCGTCACCCGATTCAGCAAAAACGCCGTGCAAGCCACCCAAGGGGATTTCAAGGTCAAAGGGTCTAGATTCGAAGGGTTGTACGAAAAAGAGCTGAAAAACCGCGAAGAAAGTCGAAAAGAAAAACCCTTCGCCCTCCCACCCCCAACCCCGGCCCCCAAAATAGCCCCCCCCCCGCCCCCCCCCCCCCCCCCCCCCCGCGGGCGACCCGCCCCCCCCCCCCCCCCC
>JAFIGC010000104.1 GCA_020831635.1 Verrucomicrobiota bacterium
GGCAGAATCCGCAACCCACGCTTCCGCCCGCCCCCCGACCAAACCGTGGGCGGCATATTGCTGAAATAAGATGACTTCGGCACCAACATGCCCAAACCCTACCCCAACACCCCCCAACCCGTCAAGCGGAATATTTACATAATACCTGTTGCTATATAAAGTCTAACATAATACCTAACATAATACCTGTTGCAATATAGAATCACTGAACTTTCCACGATTTTCGGATTGAGCTTTGAAGTCGGTGCGATACGTGACCACCCCTCACGCGTCATTCCCCACTCGTCATTCACCACTCCCCATGTCTATTTCCCTTGAAAAGCTCAAAACCTGGACTTCCGCCACATATTTTGAAGAGGGGATGCGTTGGTTCGAGGCGGGGCGGGTGGAGCAGGTCTCCCGCAAGGGCAATGCATTCGAGGGGCGCCTTTCGATTCGCGACCGGCCTCAGCTTTGTAAGTTTGGTCTGGATGACGCCGGGCATCCGCATAATCAATGTCCCTGTCGGGTGTGCCGCGTGGAGGGGATGGTGTGCGGGCATGTGATCGCGCTGATGTTGGCTTGGCGCGCCGAACATGCGGACCCGCATCTGGAACGGGAGGAACGGGTCATCCAACGCTTGCAAATTCCGCGGGAACGCCGGCGGGGCAGCGTTCGTTTGGGGTCCACGGGCATCCCGGCGAAGCTGGTGCTGACGCTACGCCGAAATTGGCCACAGGAAGTACTGAAGGATGAAATCCATGTGATTCCTTCCTTTGAAATCGAGGGTCGGAACCGTCGCCCGGATCAGTTGCATGGCACGCAGGTGCTCAATCTCTCGATCGAGGACGAAAAGATGCTGCTGCTGTTGGAGGACATGGTGGGGGGACAGCTCCCGCCGGTCTTTTCGGTGGACCGCTTTGACCTCACGCAAATTTTTTCCTGGCGTACGGACGGCACGGTACGGATTCTGGATTGGCTGCTGCCGATTCAATTGCATGAAAAGGAAGTCCTGCCCATGTTGACGGTGGATTTGCACGCGCCTTCGGGGGAAATTCAACTGAACCTCAGCCTCGATCTGCCCAAGGCCGCGCCCGCGGGCACGTCACCCATCACCATCTTGGCCAAATCGGCGGGGTGGGTGATCGCCGGAGAAAACGCTTGGCCGCTCACGGCGGTTCCGCCCCCGGAATTGCAGGGGCTCTGTTCCGGTCCGGTGCGCATCTCCCGCGAAAAGGTGATGCCGTTTCTCAAGGAAAAGCTGCCCGAACTGGAAGAAGTCATGCTGGTGGACAACCGGGTGGATGTCTCCCTTTTCCGCACCGCCGAGGTGACCCCGGGCTTTCATTTGGCGCTCAAGGGCGGACGGCAATACGCGAGTGGCACCCTGCACGCGGTGTACGGGGACGTGGAGGTTGTGGCGGGCGGCCCGGAATCGGACAAGGTCCTGAGTTTGCCGGATCCCGAAGATCCCTTGGCGTACGGGGGGCGGAATCTCCCCGCCGAAGATGCGGCCCTCTCGCTTTTGCGGGAAAGCGGGTTCGTGGCCCGGAGCGGTGACCATTTGGGGACCCTGGAGGGTCAGACGCCCATTTTCAATTTGTTGGCCCGGGTTCGTTATGATTTCGAGGCCCGCGGATGGAACGTGGAATTGCGCGGTGACCTTTCCGCCCTCGCCGAACGCGCGGCCCTGTTGCTGGCGCAAGTCGGATTGGAAGCTTCTGACGTGCCGGAGTGGTTTAAATTCCAATTGAACCTGCGGGGAACCGACGGCTCCACGGTCACGGAAGGCGCCATTCGCAAGGCGCTGGAACGGGGCGAGGATTTCATCGAACACAATGGCGAGGTCCTTTTGCTTCCCCGGGCCCAGGCGGAGGCGATCGTGGATGCGGTGGGCGAAGCCACGCCGGGTCCGAATGGTGAATTGCAAATTCCCCGCCGAAGCTGCGGTTATGTGTCCGCCCGGCTGGAGGGTGCCAAAGGTCTGCCGGTTTCGTCGGACCCCGCGTGGTTGGAGGAGGCCAAACAGCAGAACCAGGAAGTGAGCTTGGAGCCGGTGGAATTGCCTGCCGCGCTCCAGGGGATTCTGCGCCCTTATCAGGACTATGGCGTGCGCTGGTTGCGCTTTTTGGAGAAGGCCGGATTAGGCGGCATTTTGGCCGACGACATGGGCCTGGGCAAAACTTTGCAAACCTTGGCTTGGCTGGCGCTGCCACGTCTCAAAAACCCCGGCCAACCCGCCCCCGCCCTGATCGTCTGCCCGGCATCCTTGGTGGAAAACTGGGTGGAAGAGGCGGGGAAATTTCTGCCGGAGATGAAAGCCGTGGCCATCATGGGGAGCAAGCGGGAAGCCTGCTGGCGTGAAGTCGCGGAGGCGGATCTGGGGGTGATCTCCTACGGCCTGTTGCGCCGCGACCAAAGTCAGGCCGCCAAAATCCAATGGTCGGCGGTCGTGCTCGACGAAGCCCAGCATATCAAAAACCCCGGCACGCAAAATGCGAAGGCCGCCAAACAACTGCCCGCCGATCTCCGGGTGGTGCTCACGGGCACGCCCATGGAAAACCAAGTGCGGGATTTGTGGTCGCTGATGGATTTTCTCATGCCCGGTTATTTGCAAACCCAGGCGAAATTCCAAAAGCGTTTCGGAGCCGTGATCGATGCCGGTGGTCCGGGCTCCGCCTCGGCCATGCATGTGCTGCGCCGCAAAATCCGCCCCTTCATGTTACGCAGATTGAAGCGGGATGTGGCCAAGGATTTGCCGCCGCGGCTTGAAAAGCGGGTGTATTGCGATTTGACCCCCAAACAGCGCGCCTTGTACGAGGCCATGGAAGCGAAAGTCAAAACCGAGGCAGAAGCGGCCATGAACGCCGGGAAACCGCAAATTGCCATTTTGCAAGGGCTCATGCGCCTGCGGCAAATTTGCTGCCATCCCGCCCTCTTGCCGGAAAGCGCAGGGCAGGATGTGGAAAGCGGAAAAATGGACATGTTCATGGAATTGCTGGATGAGGTCATCGACGGTGGACACCGCGCCTTGGTGTTCAGTCAGTTCACCTCCATGCTTGGGCTGTTGCGCACGGAGTTGGAAGCCCGCGGCATTGCCCACAGTTATTTGGACGGTTCCACGCAAAACCGGCAGGCGTTGGTCAACGACTTCAACAACCGTGACGACGTCCCCGTGTTTCTCATCAGCCTCATGGCCGGGGGCACCGGGCTCAATCTGACCGGCGCCGACGTGGTCATGCATTACGATCCGTGGTGGAACCCCGCCGTGGAAGACCAGGCCACCGACCGGGCCCACCGCATTGGGCAGGAACGCACCGTTTACTCCATGAAACTCATCACCCGCAACACCCTGGAAGCCCGGGTGGCCATGTTGCAGGACAAGAAACGCGAGTTGATCGAGTCCGCGCTTTCCAATGATGAGGCCGTCATGGAACGCCTGAGTTGGCAGGACGTTCGTGAATTGTTGGAAATGTAAATTTCAAACATTTCGGGGCGGGAATTGCATTTCGTCGATTTACCGGATTGACAAATGGTGTGTACTTGCGAAACAATAGGCCATATTCACCCCATCCAAAGGAAGAACTCATGACAAAAACCACTCAGCTTTTTTGCACTGTTTTATTTGCAGCGACTTTTGCACGCGTATCCGCCCAGCCATTTGTGGATCAAACGCCCTTCAACCAAAACGTCCGTCTGGGTGCCGTTCTCGAATTGGAAGGCGATGCTTCCGGCGACGAAGTCTGGGGTTTTGAAGTGGGCTACGCCCAGCGCATTTACCCCATTGACCAAATGGTGTTTTCCTTTGGGCATGTGGCCAGCAGCGATCTGGAGCAAAACTATTTTCTGGTGAGCTTCGAGCAACAATTTCCCATCAACTCGAAAATCGCCCCCTATGGCACCAGTGGCATCGGCTACATTTGGAATGATGACAAAATCGGCGACGCGAACCGTGAAGCCCTTTATGGCAAAGTCGGCGCCGGCGTGATCTTTCTGGTGGCTCCCCGCTGGTCGGTTGTCGCAGAACTGAACTACCGATTTGCCCGGGATTCCGTATGGTTGGACGAAGACGGTTTCCACAACACCAATTGGCAAACCGTGTTGGGTCTCCGTTACTCCTTCTGAACAGGATGCACCCCGGATGACACGCGTTTTGTTTGTTTGTCTGGGGAACATCTGCCGTTCCCCGACCGCGGAAGCGATCTTCAGGGACAAGGTCAATCAAGCGGGCCGCGAGGCTGATTTCGAGATCGACTCCGCAGGCACCATTGGCGAACACAGCGGGCACCCCGCGGACGGGCGCATGCGCGATCATGCGTCCCGTCGGGGATACGACCTCACCAGCATTTCCCGAAAAATTCACCCCGCGGATTTTGACCGCTACGATCTGATTCTGGCCATGGACCGTGAAAACCTGGTGGATTTGCGCGACATCTGTCCCCCGGAACATCGTGGAAAAATCCGTTTGATGATGAATTATGCGGCCAATTTGGGCGTTGAAAGCGTTCCCGATCCCTACTACGGTGGCAGCCAGGGTTTTGAACGGGTCTTGGATTTGCTCGAAGTCGCCTGCGAAGGGCTTTTGCGTGAACTGACACCATGAACGTCCTTCCGGAAGGGGCAGGGCGCGTCGCCGTGGCCATGGGTTCCCAAGTGGTGAATTGTTCGCCTCTGGGCGGCGGTTGCGTGGCCCGCGCCTGGAAAATGACGCTTGCGGATGGACGCGACGTCTTTGTGAAAACCGTCTCCGGGGCCTCCCCGTTTGAGGCCGAAGCCCTGGGGTTGCGACATTTGCAGGTGGCGGATGGCATCCGCGTTCCCGAGGTGTATCACGTGGAACCCGGCCTGTTGATCCTTGAGGCCATGACCTTTGGACAACCCGCGCCGGATTGGCAGGAACAATTCGGACGGCGACTTGCGATTACCCATCAAAAAACCGACGATTCGTTCGGCTTTGAACTCGATCATGTCATTGGCGAAACCCCACAAGCCAATCTTCCCCGCGTATCCTGCAAACCCGGGGCCTGGAGGGAATTCTGGTGGACGCATCGCTTGGAACCCATGCTGCGGCGTCTTCCCGCCGAAACCGCCCGACGATATTCCCGGTTGGAGTCCAGCATCCCGCGCATCCTTCCGGAAAACGATTTTCGGCCCGGCATCCTGCACGGGGATTTGTGGAGCGGAAACGCGGCGGCGGACGCGCGGGGCCGTCCGGTCATGTTCGACCCGGCCGCATATTACGGTCATCCCGAAGCGGATTTGTCCATGACCCGCGTGTTTGGTGGCTTCCGACCCGATTTTTACCAGGCCTACCGGGAAGTGCATCCCTTGGAGGAGGGTTGGAGCGAGCGGTTGGACTTTTACATGCTCTATCACGTCCTCAATCATCTGATCCTTTTTGGCCATGGGTACGCGCCCCAAGCCGAGAGGTTGCTTCAAAAATTTACATGATGAAAGACCGCGCCTATCAACTTCACCACAAATTGGTCGGGCTCTGCCCCATGCGCCGCCAGAAAGTCATGGCCGGAGAACATGCGTTCAACGTATGGAGCGCCTGTAACCTGGACCCCTTGCTCGAAGCGCTGTCCCAAAAGCCCTCCGACCATCCGGATGTCATGGACGAACGTCTACCCTATTGGGCCGAGCTTTGGCCCTCCGCCAGCGTCATGGCGGAAACGATTCTCAGCCGACCTCCCCCGAAGGCCACCCGATGGCTGGAGTTGGGCTGTGGTCCCGGACTCGCGGGCGTTGCCGCCAGCCGGATCGGCATCCCCGGCATTTGGACTGATTACATGCGGGAAGCCCTTTGGTTGGCCGAACTCAACGCCATGGAAGAGGGCGTGCAAAATCCGGAAACCATGCTCCTCGATTGGCGGGAGCCCCCCGAGAATCTCCGGGTGCCCTGGATTTTGACCTCCGACGTGGCCTATGAAGTCCGAAACTTCGGCCCGTTGCTGGATTGTTTTGACGCCTTGCTGGAACCCAAGGGAGAAATTTGGTTTGGAGAACCCGGCCGGCCCGTCGCCAAAGACTTTTTCGATCACTTGGACGCCGCCGGATGGACGTGGGAATCCCTGTTGCAAGTCGGCAAAATCAGCGTGTATCGTTTGCGGCGGGCGGCATGATGACGTTCATCGAAAGATTACAAACCCCAAGGCGACAAGTGCGCCGAAGGCACAGGCGGCCATGCCCAAGCGTTTTTTCATTCGTTTTTTACGTTTCAGCGCCTCCTCTGCGGCAAGGCGGGCCTTTTCCGCCTCCCGTTCTTCCTTGGCCTTCTCTCGCCTTTGCTCCTCGTAGCGGTTTAGAATCTTCTGAATTCTTTCTTGGACCGCCAGAAAGTTCGGAAACCGGTCCTCCGGTTCCACGGCCATCATCCGCATCAGCATCTTCGCGGTGGCTTGGCTGAGGTGGGGGGCATGTTGGCGGGGATCGGGCGGCGGGATTTCGAAGCGGTGGAGGACCACTTCGCGAGACGTTTTGCCGAAGTAGGGCGGTTGTCCGGTCAACAAATGCCAAAAGGCGGCTCCAAGACTGAATTGATCCGAACGCGCGTCAAATTTTCTTCCCCTGGATTTTTCCGGGGCGATATACAGGGGAGTGCCTAAAATCCGATCCTCCTGGTCGCCCCCAAAACGGGCAATGCCAAAATCGGAGAGCTTGGCCACGCCTTGTTCGTTGAGCAGAATATTCGCGGGTTTGATGTCGCCGTGAATCAATCCCACTTCCTCGGCCAGGATCAAGCCTTGGGTGACTTGTCCCATGATGCCCAGCCAGCCCTCTTCATTTTGCGCTTCGTTGGCGTTGATGCACTCGTCCAAATGAATGCCTTCCACATATTCCATGACAAAATACGGTTGGTCGTAGACCTGGCCAAACGAATAGATGTGAACGATGTTTTTATGGTTCAGGGCGGCGGCGGCCTTGGCCTCGCGCAAGAGGGCGTCCACGAAAGAGGGGTCCTGTCCAAATTTCGCATTGAGCACCTTGAGGGCCACCTTGCGTTCCAAATGGGCGTCCCGTGCCAAAAAAACCGCTCCCATGCCTCCGCGTCCCAGTTCGCGCATCAAATAATAATCGCCGAGCTTTCCGGGGACGGTGGTGGTTTTCCCACATTCGGGACATTGAATTTCATCAAACACATGGAACTCGGAAATCTCGAGCATGACATCGCAATGTTCACATTTCGCGCGTCCGAGCTTATCCGTTCGTATGAGGGTTTGCGTCTCCATGTCGGGTCGAATTATTCGGAAATGTCCCCCACCTCAATGGGGGTCCGGCTGCTGTGAAGTTGACGGGAAAGGGGTTGTAAGACGTAAGGCCAGCCCATGCCGGGCGAGGGGGTGAATTCTCCATAGGCGCGAAAGTGGCGGGCGGCGTCGTTGGCCCGTCCCTGGAGCATGAATTCGTATCCGGCGGCCAATTCCAGCAGGTGCGCGTAATAGGGCTGTGCATCGCGCATGGCACGCGTCAAATCCCGACTTCTTGCGGTGCCCAGGGCTTTTTGCGCCAGCAGTCGGGGGTCCTCCGCAGGAACGCGACCGCCATCGAAAATGATCGGGTCCTGATTGGCGGCGGCCTCCAGCAAGGCCCGGGCGGCGTCCGGCTGTTGGGCGTAAATCATCATGCCCGCCGCCAGAAATTGATACCATCCCTTGGCCGCGTGTTCGGCGGGAATTTCCCGGGCGGCATTCACCAAACCGTTGCGGGTTTGTCCGGCGTTGTTTCGTTGCAACCCTTGCACGGCGGCTCTCAATTGGTTTTCCTCCGCCTCAAGGATTGGAACATGCAATTGGCGATCCGGGCCCGAATAGATTACCTCCACGGGTTGGCCGGATTTCATATACACCAAGGCGCCGGCACCGACGGCCATGACCAGGACAAACCCGGCCAGGGCGGGCAGCCACACCTTCTTTTTTTTCTCTTGGATTTCCCGTCCTGCGGTTGCCCCGGCACGTCGACGGTCTTCTTCGGCCTGGCGGGCCGCGTCCAATGCCAGTTGCATGTCCGCAAGCAGGGAGGCATAGGTGGGGTATCGGCGGGAGGGGGTTTTGTCCATCATCCTGCGAATCACCGCCGAGGTTTTCGGGGTGACGTCAGGGTTGATTTCAATCAGATTCGGAGTCTCTTGCTTGAGCGAAGCGATGACCACTTTGGTGGGGTTTGCCCCATCGAAAGGCGGCTTTCCCGCCAAGGCATGGAACATGGTCGCGCCGAGACTGTATTGGTCGCTTCGACTGTCCTCCCCCTTTTTCCGGGCTTTTTCCGGGGCAATGTAATACGGCGTGCCCCAGACTTCGATTTCGTCGCCGGACTCCATGAACCGCGCCAATCCAAAATCCACCACCTTGCCCACTCCCTCCTGGTCCATCAGAATGTTCGCGGGCTTGATATCTCCGTGAGTCAACCCCGCGTTGTGCGCAGCCTGCAAGCCTTTGGCCACATCCAGGCCGATTTCCATCATGCGGGCCTCGGGAACGATGCCGCCATCCGCCATCATTTCATCCAAGCGCTCCCCCTGCAACAATTCCATGACAAAATACGGCTGATGTTGTTCGCGGCCAAATGAATACACCTGAACCACATTGGGGTGGTTCAGTGTGGCCATGGCCTGGGCCTCCTTTTGCAGGGTTTCCAACATTTTCGGGTCGTCACCATATTCCCGGCGCATCACCTTGAGGGCCACCAAACGGTTCAAGGTCTCGTCTTGGGCCAAGTACACGCACCCCATGGCGCCGCGCCCGAGTTCTTCGATGAGGATGAGGCTGCCCAGGCGACCGGGGACTTTGATTTCCTTTTGGCAGGCGGGGCAAACGATATTTTCAAAAACCTCAAAATCCCCCACGTCCAATTCCGCGCCACAATGGGGGCAGCCTATTTGCCGGACATGCTCGGTGAAAATTCCCAGGGTGTTTGCGTTTGGGTCCATATGGTCGTGATCGAGGGGGTGGTAAGTTAGAAGTTTTCGGACAAGGCGGGAATTTCGGAGGGCTCGAGGGCGCGGTCATAAACGCGGGCCCCGCCAATTTTTCCTTTCCAACGACCGACGGCCTCGGCGCTTGGCGCTTGCGCCGAGACGTCGTTGGGACTGGGAATGCGGGTGACCCCCTGCATATTGCCCTGCCAGGCCGGCTGTGGATTTCCATCCAGAAAGACGCGCAAGCGATTTCGCGGAATGGTTCCGTCAAACGTCACCACGACGGTAGACCATTTTTGCGGGAGGACCACGCCGGTATTCATAAAGCCCTCACCGATGCGCACGCAAATTTCCCCTTGGCCCGACGCGAAGATCGAAAAGAGGGCACGGTTGCCGTCCGCATCGTCGATCAATTTCTGGGTGAGAATGTTTCGGTTCCCCCCGTCCCAAGGCTCGGGATGGAGGCGGAAGGCAAAACTGATTTGCTGGCGGCTGAATTCGGAACGGCTGGGAATTTCGACCCGGGCGTTGCGCCCATCGAATTGGATGGCGCCCTCCGTTTCTTCATCGGGGACCCAAACGGCATTGCCCTTGAGTTCGCCGGCGGTGACCGGGGCCTGACCGGGGCGTGCGTTCACGACGGATCCATCTTGCGCTTCAGTGAAGTTCCAGTTGGCGAGGATACCGCGCAGCAAGTTGTTTTCGGGCCTTTCGGGAACGGCGGGGACCTCGGGAACTTCCGGTTCCCGCACGGGAGGTTCGGGCTCGGCAACCGGTGCGGCTGTGGTCGGCGTGGCGACTGCGGGCGGGCTGTCGGGGGGGGGGGCGGATTCCGTGGGTCTTCCGGCCAACAATCCTCTTGGAACGGCAATGGGCACGCGGCTTGCATGAAGCTCCGAGGCCATTGACTGCAAAACGTAGGGCCATTCCTGGTTCACGGGCACCGGATACACCGCATAAGCCTGGAAGTGACCTCGTGCCGCGTCCGCGCGACCTGCCAACAGGTGTTCATACCCTTTGGCCAATTCCAAAAGATGGAGGTAATAGGGTTCGGCGCCTCGGATGGCGCGGTCCAGATCGCGACTCCGCACCGTGCCCAAGGCCTGTTGCGCCAACAATCTGGGATCTTCCGAGGGCACGCGCCCGCCATCAAAAATGATGGGATCCTGGTTGGCGGCGGCCTCCAGCAAGGCCCGGGCCGCTTCGGGTTGCTGCGCGTAGAGCATCATGCCCGCCACCAAAAAATTGTACCAAGCCTTGGCCGCGTGTTCATCGGGAATGCGTTGCGCGGCATAGGTCAACCCCGTTTCCGTCCGATCGGCATTGTTTTGAATCATGCCTTGAACGGCATTCTGAAGATTGTTCACTTCCACCCGGATCAGGGGGCGGTGCAATTCCCGGCTGGGTCCGGAATATTGAACTTGTGTGGGACCGCCCCTGGTCTGCATAATGACCACCACCCCAATCCCGACCGCGATCAAGAGGGCGACGCCGGCCATGATGGGGATCAAAGGGCTTTTTTTCTTCTTTTGGCTTTCCCGCAAGGCCCGCTCCGCCTCCTGCCGTTGCAGTTCCGCTTTCCGAGCGGTTTCCAGCGCCAGTGTCAATTCAGAGGCCATGGCTTTCAAATCCGAAAAGCGGGCGGAAGGATCCTTGTCCACCATCCGCCCAATCACTTCCACGGTTTTGGAGGTAAGATCGGGGTTGAATTCCCGTAAGTCCGGCAAATGGCCTTCCTGGACCTTGTGGAACAGCTCCTCCTCGGTTTCGCCCTCATAAGGGGGCCGCCCGGCCAAGGCGTGAAAGAGGATCGCCCCCAGACTGTATTGGTCGCTCAGGGCATTGGCGGTGCCCTCCTGCATTTGCTCGGGGGCGCGGTAAAAGAGCACGTCGGAATTGGCCGGGCTTTCTCCGGCGTCCGCGCGCAAACGAAACAGGCCGAAATCAGAGACCTTGGCCACGTTTTCCTTGTTCAGGAGAATGTTGTCCGGTTTCAGATGCCCATGGCTGATCCCGGCCTTGGCCGCAAAGGCCAAGCCACGGGTCACATCCAAGCCCATTTCCAGGGCCCGGACTTCGGAAATCTTGTCTTCCGATGTCAGCAACGCGGCCACGCGTTTCCCCTGCATCAGTTCCATCACCACGTACGGCTGGTTTTTTTCTTCCCCGAACGAATACACCTGCACCACGTTCTTGTGGTTGAGATTGGCCATGGCCTGGGCGTTTTCCCTAAGGTTGCCCAGCATTTCCGGATCCTCGCCGTATTCGGAGCGCATCACTTTGAGGGCAACCAACCGGTTGAGGGTTTCATCCTGGGCCAAGAACACGCCCCCGGTTTCACCCCGCCCCAACTGTTCGATGAGAATGAAATGTCCCAAGCGGCCCGGAACCGTGATCTCTTTTTGGCACGCGGGACAGAGGATGTCCTCAAGGACATCGAAATCCGCAACGTTCAATTCGGCTTCACAATATGGACAGCCGATTTGCTCGACATGGTCCATGATGATTCCCATGGTCTTTTCGTTAGAATTCATTTTTTCTGTATGAATTGATGTATGTTGATGTAAAGGAAATTCTTCACTAACCTACCATACGAAAATCTTCTCTTTCTTGGCAATGACAGATTTCCTCCTTCCCCTCTTTTTTTACGATGACGCCCATTCAGCCCCCGTTTCAACAATTTCAAACCGGTGAACCGCCGCCGCGCGAACGCGCGGACAAATGGTTGTCGGCCCATTTTCCGGACTTTTCGCGCAGCCAGATCCAAACCTGGTTTCGCGAAGGCCGGGTGACCCGCGAGGATGGCAGCCCGGTCAAACCCGGGGAAATCCTGCCGCCGGGCTGTGTCGTGCGCGTCCAAGTGCCGGAACCGGTGGAAAAGAGCCTCCCGGCGGGGGCGCCCATGGATCTGGAGATTTTACATGAGGACGAAAGCCTGATCGTGGTCAACAAACCCCATGATCTCGTGGTGCATCCGGCGCCCGGACACCCCGACGGCACCCTCACCAACGCGCTTTTGCACCTTTATCCCGATCTGGCCGGCGTCGGCGACCCCATGCGCCCCGGGTTGGTACACCGTTTGGACGCGGACACCAGCGGAGTGATCGTCTTTGCCCGCACCCCGGAAGCGCTGGAGGATTTGCAACGGCAGTTTCACGACCGGGAAACCCAAAAGACCTACCAGTGCCTCGTGCGCGGCATTCCCTCCAGCGCCGAGGGAGAAATCGACCTGCCTCTCGGGCGTCATCCGGTGGACCGCAAACGCCGGGCCGTCAACGGCGTGGGCGCCCGCCCGGCGCTCACCCGTTTCCGGATGCTCGAAGGACTCGCCGCCGGGAGCGCCGCCCATTTCGAAGTGGAAATCCATACCGGGCGCACCCATCAGATTCGCGTTCATTTGGCCCATATCCACCATCCCGTCCTCGGGGACACCGTCTATGGCGGACGTCGTCCCCAACTCGCGGGCGGCTGGCCGCAGGCCACCCGGCAAATGCTTCACGCCTTTCGCTTGCGTTTTTCCCATCCCCGGCACAAGGTGCCCCTTGAAATCACCGCGCCTCTGCCCGAAGACATGAAAACCTACCTCGAGGCCTTGAGAAACCGAAACCCATGAAAACGACCCTTCACCAAACCTTGAATTTATTGGCCGCGCACGTGGAAGGCCTGCGCGAACAAGGCGTGACCCGTCTGACCGTCGGCGCCGCTTTGCCCGAGATTCGCAAGACCCGGTCCGTCGCCCCCTCTGCCGAGCCACGGGTGCGTGGGAACGAAACCCGACCCGCGTCCGAATCCCGTCCCTCCGCGAGTACATCTCCGCCCCCTGCCCGGGCCGCCGAGCACGCCCCCGCCTCCAAACCCGCCGGCCCGGCGCTTGTGTATTTGCGCACCGAGCGTTCGCCGGAATGTGCGGATGCCCACGACCGGGCCGATACCGCCCTGATTTTGGTTTGCGAAAAAAACGACCTCGTCGGCGAAAACGGCGAACTGCTGGCCAGAATGTTGCATGCCATCGGCTACCCGCTTCCGACCGACACGGGGAAGCCCTTGGAGGCCGTGGCCGATCTTCATGGCATGGCCGCGCGGATTTTATGTTTTGGCGCCGCCGCCCACGCCGCCGTTTCCACCTTGAAAATGGATCTCTCCCTCTTGCGGGGAAAATGGCAAAGCACCCCCGGCGGCCGGATGATCGCCACCCATGCCCCTTCCTATCTGGAAGGAAACCCCGCCGGCAAAAAAGCGGTTTGGGCCGATTTGAAAAACCTGCTCCAGGATCTGGGCCTCGACATTCCCGACTGGACGAAAAAACAAGTCAAAGGCTCGTAACCGTCAGTCGATCGGGCCGGTTTCCAAATTCACGTTCATGGTCTCGCCGCTTTCCCCGAAGATCCGCCCGCTGGCTTCTTTCAAGCGGACGCCGCCCGCCTGCATACGTATCAGGGCCTTCAACGGTCCGCTGATGGACGTCGGGGTCCCTTTTTCGATGCGGCGCACCAGGATGGACTCCCGCAAACGCAGCGATTGGTTCAGGTGCTCCTCCTGAGCCGGCAGCGTAAAGCCTTTCTTGCAATTCGGGCAGCGTCCCCGCTTGTCCTGATCCGCGTCCCGCACCCACAATTTCTGACCGCAATAGGGGCAACTCATCTTGAAATCCGTTTCCCCCTCGTTGCGATAGATGAAAAATCCGGCGGGAATTCGCCAATCCGAAGGCAGGGCATTTAAAATCTGCGACATGTTTTGCAAGCTGATCACATCCACAAAACGCATGAGCCCCACCATCAGATCAATGGTCGGCGCCAAAGCCTTCGCATTTTCCGGGGGTGCGCTGAGGGTTTGGATGTGCAAGAGATGGTTGGAGAGCATGAACGAATGCCCACCTTCCTCCTCGCCATTGGGCAAGGCGCCCACATCATCCATGAACCAATCGATCAATTCCGTTTGATCGGCGACCAGCAACAGTCGCAATTTTGGCAATTCACTTTGTTCCGACATGAGAAATTCCTTTGACTTTGGGAGGGGGTGACCATTCAGGGCGGGGCATTTTTTTTTCAGTGTAGAGAACCCCCTCCAAAATGTCAAACAGAGAAGTTTCAACATCTTTGACCTTGGATTGTCCTTTGACCGAGACTTTCACTCGCAATTCGACTGAATTCATGGCAGAAGGCTCCCATGGACACTCCCCCCGGCTTTTATGTGATCGGCACTCCCATCGGCAATCTCGAGGACATGACGTATCGAGCCGTGCGTACTTTGGGCGAAGTGGATTTGATTCTCGCGGAAGACACCCGCAAAACCGGCATTCTACTTCAGCGCTACGAAATCCACAAGCCCATGCGCTCCTGCCACGAATTCAACGAGGCCTCCCGGGTGTCCGGAGTGATCGCCGAACTGGAGGCGGGCAAGGCCGTGGGCCTGGTGAGCGACGCCGGCATGCCATTGATTTCCGACCCCGGCGCCCGCATCGTCCGGGCCGTGCGCGAAGCCGGCTTCCCCATCACCGCCATTCCCGGCCCCACCGCCCTCACCACCGCCCTGGCCCTCAGCGGCTGGGGCGGCGACGGCTTTGTTTTCGCGGGATTTCCCCCCAACAAAAGCGCCGGACGCCAAAGACTGCTCACGGAACTCGTGGATGAAAAACGCCCGGTGGTCCTGTATGAATCCACCCACCGCATTCAAAAGCTCATGGCCGACATCGGGGAAATCCACGGCGACCGCCCCGTCTTTTTCGCCCGCGAGCTCACCAAAAAATTTGAAACCCTGCAAATGGGCACCGCCGCCGAACACGCCGCGTTTCTCGAAACCCACAGTTCCAAGGGCGAATTCGTGGTGATTTTGGGGCCGCTTTCCCACAAGAAATAATCCATCTTTGGTTTGTTTTTAGAGCATCCCCCTGTTACAAATGATCTTTCCATGAAAAAAACCCTGACCCTAATGAGTGCCCTGATGTCCATGAACCTTTCGGCCGAACCCGCCGACACCCCAGTTCCCGAAGTCCCCGCTTGGCGGATTGAAGCCGACCGCCGCATCGAAACCCACCGCAAAGGCGAACATCGCCTGCGGATCGTGAACGCCGACGGTTCCCCGCTCGCCAATGCCGCCGTCCATCTGGAACAAACCGGACACGACTTCAAATTCGGCACCTGCGTCAGCCACGGCTGGTTGGCCCGCGACGACGAACCCGCGCAAAAATACCGCGAATTCATCGCCCGCCATTTCAATACCGTGGTCGGGGAAAGCTCCATGAAATGGGCCTACACCGAAACCGAACGCGGCAAGCACGATTTCACCCACGCCGACAATCTCATGGCCTTTGCCACCGAAAACGGACTTTCCGTACGCGGCCACACCCTTTTCTGGACCAAGATCCGCTACAAGGCCGATTGGGTCAAAGAACTGGAAGGCGAAGAACTCAAGGCCGCCATGGAAAACCATCTCCGGCAAATCCTGCCCCGTTACCGCGGCAAACTCTACGCCTGGGACGGCATCAACGAAATGGTCACCGCCCGCTTCTTCGAGGAGCGCATCGGGGAGGGCATTCGCTCCCACATCTACAAACTCGCCCACGAGCTGGATCCCGACACCCCGCTGTTCACCAACGAATACTCCATCCTCTGCAACGACACCGGGCTCAACGGCTATGTGGAGCTTCTGGACAAGCTGATCGAAGCCGGCGCCCCCATCGGGGGCATCGGCATTCAAGAGCACGCCGCCGAGCGCATCGCCGACGTGCCCCCCGAGGGCGGCCACATGGAACGCGAATCCCAATACAAACTCACCCCCGAAGGCATGTGGGCCCGCATGGACCGCCTGGCCGAGTACGGACGGCCCATCCACCTCACCGAAATCAGCTTCCGGGCCGAGAATGAAGACAAACGGGCCGAAGCCGTGGACAAATTTTTCCGAACCGCCTTTGCCCATCCCTCGGTTGAAGTCATTATGCTTTGGGGTTTTTGGCAGCGCGCCCACTGGCTGGGAAGCCCGGCCGTCCTCTTCGACAGCGACTTCAACCCTTTGCCCGCCGGGAAAGCCCTGCTGAATCTTTTGGAAAACGAATGGAAAACCCGCTTGGAACTCGAAACCGACGCGGAGGGCTTTGTTCATTTCCACGGCTTTTACGGCCCCTACGCGGTCACCGTCCGCGATGCCAATGGCGAAAAAAACGCGCTGAACTTGCAACACACCCGCGAACAAACCGAAACCGTCTTGCAATTGCATTGATTCCCCGGCGTATGCACGTAGATTGCGCGCATGGGTAAGAAATCGATCAGTGAATTGTTGGCGGAATGCTTGTCTCCCCGCATCCAGTCCCGCGGGGAAACCTACTACCGCACGGGACGGGTGGAGCGTATTTTCCGGGAAGGATTTTTGTACACCGCCACCGTGCGCGGTTCCGGGAAGGACTATACCACCCGGATTGCCCACGGAGATCCCAACAACCCCGGGTTGGGGGTGGATTGCAGTTGCCCTTATTTTGAAACCCACGGCATCTGCAAACACGTCTACGCCTTGGCCCTCGCCTTGGATGCCGGCGAAAGAGTGCATCGGGGGGATCCCATCAAAGTTTGGCAAAAATTGATGGCCAAGGGCATCATGGTTTCCCAGCCGCAGCGCATCCCGGCGGGCATCAAAACCGAAGCCGACGACCACTCGGTTTCCTTGCCCCATTATCTGATCTCTCCCCACGACGCCACCGGCATTTGCGGTCATCTCAACGTCCATTTGACCACGGAAAATCGACTCAAATCCGGTGCCATTCGCCTCCAGCCCATCCCCGTGTCCGGTTTGTTGCATCAACCCGGCCTGCCCGAAGCCGATCAAGTCATCGTGGCCCGATTGCAAGCCCTGATGCTCGAAAAATCCAGTTATTTTTACGACAACAAACGAGCCACAAGGGTGGATCTGGAAGGAGAACACCTCCATGGACTCTTGGGAAAGATGGCCGACACCGGCCGACTGCATTACGCCAATCCCAATACCCCCCTGTCCTTGGAACATCTGCCCGCCGTGCAAAACGCATTGTCCGAAAACTGGGAATTCCATCTGAACGGCAAGTTGGAGGACAAGGAACTGTTGCTGCGCGGCGAACTGCGCCACAACGGGGAAGCGCGGCCCCTCAACGCCCCCCTGTGGATCGGCAACTTCGGCGTCATCGGCTGGTCCGACCGCATCACCAGCCTGCAAAATCCGGAATACCAACCTTGGATGGAGGAATTGTTCGGCGACGAACCCTTGCGCGTGTATCAGGATGATTGCGACGACTTCCTCAAAGCGCTGTATCACCTCCCCAACCCGCCTCCGGTGGACCTGCCCGAAGGCTACGCCCTCCAAAACCGCTTGGGCGAACCCCAACCCCGGCTCCGCCTCGAATCGGTCAACCCCCAATCCGGTTTTCACGGCATCCCCGAATTCCGTTACGGCGAGCAAGTCTTCAACTGGCTGGAAACCCAACAACAATTGGTCGACTGGGAAAACCGTCAAATCCTGCGCCGCGACCGTCCCGCCGAACTTATCGCCCTGAAAACCCTCGAATCCCTCGGCGGTCACATGGACACCGCCCACCGCGACCCCACCAAGGAGGCCCCCTGGATCTTCCCCCCCGGCACCCTCGCCACCCTCGTCGATACCCTCGACCAAGCCGGATGGGAACTCCAACTCCGCGGCGCCCGCCTGCGACGCAGCTCCGAATTCTCCCTCCAGGTCGAAAGCACCGGCGTGGACTGGTTTGACGTTCACGGCTCCCTCAAATTCGGCGATCAATCCGTCACCCTCCCCGAAATCATCCAAAGCATGAATCGCGATGATGGCTTCATTTCCCTCAACAACGGGGGACTCGGCCTCATTCCCGAAGAAATTCGCCGTCAGCTCGGACTCCTCGAGCGCCTCGCCGAGGGGGCCGAAGCCGATGGCCATTACCACTTTCACGGCGCCCAGACCGTCCTCCTCGACATGTTGCTCGCCGATCAACCCCAAGTCGATTGGGACCAAGAGGCCCGCAATCTGCGGGACCGCCTCCGCAAAATCAGCCAACCCACCGCCGTCGAACCCGTCAAAGGCTTCCAGGGCACCCTGCGCACCTACCAGAAAGAAGGATTGGGGTGGATGCGCTACCTGCGCGAAGTTGGCCTCAACGGCTGCCTCGCCGACGACATGGGCCTCGGCAAAACCGTACAGGTCCTCGCCCTCCTCGAAGAACAGCGTCAGGCCGGCGAAGGCCCCTTCCTCGCCGTTCTCCCCAAATCCCTCATTTTCAACTGGACCCAGGAAGCCAACCGCTTCACCCCCAAAATGCGGGTGGCCGAACTCGCGGGCAGCGAACGCCCCAAATCCGCCGACGAGTTGCCCGAAGCCGATCTCTACCTCACCTCCTATCCCACCTTGCTCCGGGACATCGGTTGGCTCAAAGACATCGCCTTTCAATACGTGATTCTCGACGAGTCCCAGGCCATCAAAAACCCCGCCGCCAAAACCACCAAAGCGGTGCGGCTTCTCCAAGGACGCCATCGCCTCACCCTCACCGGCACCCCCGTGGAGAACCGACTCGACGATTTGTGGAGCCAACTCAACTTTCTGAATCCCGGCATGTTGGGCAAAAAGCCCGGCGGCAGCAAGGACATCCCCCCCGAGACCCTGGCCATGATCTCCCGCAGCGTTCGCCCCTTCCTCCTGCGGCGCACCAAAGAGCAGGTCGCCGCCGACCTCCCCGAAAAAGTCGAAGAAACCCTCTATTGCGATTTGCCCGCCGGACAGCGAAAGATCTACAACGATCTCAAAACCTATTATCGCAAACAACTCTCAAAAGGCATCGAAACCCGGGGGCTGGCCAAATCCAAATTCATGGTCCTCGAAGCCCTGTTGCGCCTCCGCCAGGTCGCCTGCCATCCCGGACTTGTTTCCGAAAAACATGCCCGCATGGAAAGCGCCAAACTCAGCGCCCTTGGCGACCTGCTCGACGATATCCTCTCCTCCGGCCACAAGGCCCTCATCTTTTCCCAGTTCACCTCCATGCTCGCCCTCGTGCGTCACAAACTCGACCGCGACAATACCGTCTACGCCTACCTCGACGGACAAACCAAAGACCGCACCGCCGTCGTCGAGCGTTTCCAGAACGACCCCGACTGCCCCCTCTTTCTCATCAGCCTCAAAGCCGGTGGCGTCGGCCTCAACCTCACCGCCGCCGACTACGTCATCCTCCTCGACCCCTGGTGGAACCCCGCCATCGAAGCCCAGGCCATCGACCGCGCCCACCGCATTGGACAGGACAAGAAAGTGTTCGCC
>JAFIGC010000105.1 GCA_020831635.1 Verrucomicrobiota bacterium
CCCTTTCGCTCCATGATCTTGCACGCCTTCTGTGCAAATATCTCACGGATTCAGGAGGAACCTGAAACTGGATCCAGTCCATGACCCGTTCCGCCTCCGCTTCGGAGATCATGGGGCCGATGAAGGTGTCCTCGTCCTTGGGGTCGCTGGATTTGAGGGCACGCGTAGCCTCCAAAAACTTGGATTCGAAGACCTCCGCCACCGCCCTGTGCACGAGTATCCGCCGCACGGAAATGCAGCTTTGGCCCGACTGATAAAACACGCCCTCGGGCAAAGGGATTCGGCCAACTCGTTGACGCGCTATGTAAAACGTTTGACACAGTGCTTCAAAACCGCCTGACGTTCATAGGGTTTCATTTCGGCCATGGGGCCCGCCGCCTTGTCGGCCGCTCGGATGGCCTCGTCGATCAACGCCGGGGAGGCGAGGGGAACTCGGGTAGCCACCTCCCCGGAATACTTGTCAACGACTTCCAGATCCAGGTTCGGGGTTTTCGCACGGTTGGCGAGGTAAAGCGGATATTCTGATTTCAGACTCATGGGTTCATCTCCTTGTCAATCTTAGGCTACAGCCATCTTTTTATCTGTCAATCCTGACGTTTCCGATGCTCGGAATCATCATGTATGATTGGCTCTCACAGAGGCACAAAGGCACGGAGAGGATGTGAAAAGTCGACAAAGTTTAAGACAAAGCTTGAGACAAAGTTCAGGGCGAAGGCATCCCCGTCTCGTGCCCCGGCCCCGTTTCTTCAAAATTTGATGTTGGACGTTCGATTTTCAAAAAGTTGGACTACCGACCTACGGTTCAGACCTCAGTTTGACGGGCATCATTGACGAAACGGATCGCAGATTCAAACGTTTTGTTCGGGCCGTAGGTCCGAGCCAATATCAGCCCGGTCCGGACGTGGGGGGCCGCGCGAGCGGGACCCGTGGCCGGGCCGGGAACACGATGTGAATGATGAGTCGCGGGCTGTAAGTCCGCACAGATTACCGGGGCCATGGCAAAGGGTGATTTGCGCGGACCTTCGGCCCGCGGACATGGGGGGATGCCGGGGTCCCGGCCCGCCATCGGGCCTTCAGCCCGAAGGCGGACCGGGCTGGTATTGGCGCGGACCTTCGGCCCGCAGGATGTTTTCCGATGAAGCATTTGAATCTGCGATACTTTTCTGAATATCTTCCGCTTAAACTGAGGTCTGACCTACATCATATTATTCAAGATGTAGCAATTCGAACTTGAACGGTTTTGGGAAGCGAAAAGGATTTAGTTAGGCTAATTTTGTCAATCTTCTGGGGCTAATACAGTTTCAATAGCAACTGATTGTTTTTTAGTTAATAGCCTCAGCGCCTCCTTCGGATGTTCTTTAATATATGCATCCAACCAATGCACTAACTCTATTGATGTAAAGTCTATCTCAATTAGAAAATCGCCCCCTAAACTTAGTTTTTGGACTTTACCATACGCACGATTTGCAGAATACCACTTCAATGGTTGATCGTAACCACCAGCACTATACCTTTTGTTGTAAGTTACTGGAGCAACCGCATGTTCATGACGGGTAACTTCTCTTTTCCAACCGCGAAATGTTATTTTCATTTTTATTATTTCCTTTGGTTTTTTTTGTGACCACCGTTCATATAATCCAACACGCAAAAATCCCCCCAAAACGGTTTTTGGAGGCAAAATCAACATGTGTTAAAGATTTTCAAACGGTATTCCTTCAAAAGCTGTTGCAAAACATTCCGTTTGCATTCGGGACACCTTGCCGCCGCGTTGTGATTGGGGAATCGAATCAGTTTGCCGGGGAAAGTCAATCGGAATTTCGGGTAGAATCATCTTTGGTGGAAGAAGGGTAATTGATAAGGTTTATCAGGTTTGGTTCGAGATTTTGGTGCCGCACCCGGCTCCAGCAAACAGAACGGCACCTCCTTGTGCTGCCGAATCACGCTTCGTACACATCAGGCCCCATTCTCTATGTAGTACGTTCGCGGGTCACTCGGTAGTGGTGGAGGTACTTGTTGGGAGATCCCTCTCTGTGCGATCTCTTTCAGTCCGGAAACGATTGGGTGTGAGGTGCATTTAGACGAGGTTATGAGCCATACGCTCAGATGGTGTCAGCAAATAACACTGGGTAATTGACAAGATCGTGTGGTCATCAAATTGTTTTTCAAATTCTCTCCAGATAATATTTTCACGTTCGCCCGCAGATTTTCCTTCAAATGAAGAGGTGGAGATCATTACATGGACCCACTTCCCACTTGAATCCACCTGCACTTCCGCATCCTTGAGGTTCAACTCCGTTACCACATGATCAAGCTTTTCTTTTATCTGTTCTGTTGTCATAATTTCATCTCCTTGACTGGTTAGTTATTCGCCCAGGATCTTATATCTTTGCGCAATACTGCTACAGCGGCCAAGAACTGCACAGCCTCGCGCGTCCCCCCACAACAACGAACATACCTGAGGTTTGGCGACCAAGCTGCCGCTAAGCTAAAGGATCTCTGAACGTCTTGGTTTCCTGAGAAATGTACATCATAGTTCGTAATATCGCAAAGTCTCTCGAGATTGTGCCCTTGCCCGCTTGTCAGCAAACCGGCCAAGTCTGAATCGGGGTGATCCTGAAGGTACTCGATGCCCTGCCTTTCGCAAAGAGCCCACTTCAAGTAGCATTCCACAAGGTACCCGGCCAAATATATTGCTGCAGAAGGAAAAGTGTCCCGAAGGAACTTCGCCTCCTCAAAGCGAGCCTCGCCAGCTTCGAGATAGACTGAAGCCTTGGTAATTTTTGTGTTTGGTACTCTAATGCTCATGGCATGCTTCTTTTTGTTTTATTTTCCGCCCTCAACATTCATATCATGCAACACACAGAAATTCGACCAAAAAAAGTTTTGGGGGGTAAAAACAACATGTGTGGAAGTTTTTTCAAACGGTATTCCTTAAAAAGCGATTGCATAACATCCCCTTTTCATCCGGGACACCTTGCCGCCGCGTTGTGATGGGGGTGGAGAGAGGTCAGAGTTTAGAGGTGAGAGGTCAGGGCAGAGGTCAGGGCTAAGGTTGACTTGGCGCAGTTTGACGCAAAGTTTAGATGGCTAAATGGAATCAGTTTGCCGGGGAAAGTCAATCGGAAATGCGGGGAAAAGAAGAGGTCATAGGGTAGAGGTTAGGGATGAAGGGCACTAACTTTAGGCTATATGAAAACAGGAATGCGCTTTGATTTGGACGGTGTGGCGGGCCGAAGGTCCGCGCCGATATGAGCCCAGTCCGTCGGAACGACGGGCTGGGTTTCTGAGCAAAATGTGTTCGGCGGGCCGAAGGTCCGCCCAGATCGCCCCGCTCTACACCCATGAATTTACATGTGAAAACCGCGTTCGGTGATCTGTGCGGACTTTCAGCCCGCATTCATTTTTCTACACATCTTAACCCAGCCCGAGCACGCTTCGCGGCTCGGACTGGGCTGATATCGGCTCGGACCTTCGGCCCGATAAAAAAACAAAATCAGGCAAAATACTCTTTGACCAGCCCTTATGTTAGTGCCATTCAAGTCAGGGAAATTGATAAGATTTATCAGATTCGGTTCGAGATTTTGTCAACACCAGAACTCAATCCGAGAGTTTTTTCCAGGAAGCCATTGCAGATTCAAAGGCCTGTTTTTGTCGCGTAGCGACAGACAACGTCGGTGACCACGATGGGGTTGAAACCCCCAGGACCGTCAGGCGACGCTACGCGGCGCACGCATCCTGTTGCTTCGCGTTCCGTGGATTGAAATCCACGGCTACGCGTGGGCCTGTCGCTACGCGACACAAAAATACAGCACTGCCAAATCCTAAAGAAACGCCTTCCTGCTGAAAAACCCGAATGGTGTGTCCGTTCCTCCATGGGACCCGCCGCCTTGTCGGCCGCTCCGATGGCCTCGTCGATCAACGCCGGAGAGGCGAGGGGAACTCGGGTAGCCACCTTTCCCGAGAACTTGTCGACGACTTCCAGATCCAGGTTCGGCGTTTCCGCGCGGTTGGCGAGGTAAAGCGGATATTCTGATTTCAGGCTCATGGGTTCATCTCCTTGTCAATTTTAGGCTACAGCCATCTTTTTATCTGTCAATCCTGACGTTTCCGATGCTCGGAAGACTAAATTTTACAATTTCCGAGTTTCGGAACACTGGCTGGAGACCGTTCCGGGGTTCTCGGGACAGGAGCGCCGATCGCCGCATCGGCAGGGCACAAGGGGTCTTTTCCGGCGTGTTTTCCCCCTCCGTCCCGCCAATACGGCGATTGGCGCTCCCGTCCCCCCGGCCCCGTCCCTTCAACGTTCGAAGTTGGACGTTCGATGTTCGTTTTGAACAATTGCTAAAACTGCCCCGTCCCCAGCATCACCAGTGTGCAGGCTTCGAGACATTCGATGTTTTCGCGCTCCAGGGCAATGCGCAGGTCCGTGTTTTCCGCGCCGGGGTTGAAAATGACCCGCCGGGGATGCAGGTCCAGCAGCGAGTCCCGCAGTTTGGAGGACAGGACCGCGTTCACGTAGAGGGTGACCGTATTCACTTCTTCCGAAATCTCCTCCAGGGTTTTAATCACCTGGAGTCCGTATACTTCTTTGAGGGCCGGGTGCAAGGGGATCACCCGATGTCCATGATCCAGCAAGGCGCGTACGGCTTTGTTGGCGTAACGCTCGGGGTTCGGGCTCGCGCCCACGACGACGACGGTTTGGGGGTTGGATTCATGCATGTTTTTTCTTTGGTATTTGTTTCATTCCAAAAAGGAACGCAGGTCTTCACGGGACTCCAGGATTTGAGAGAGGAATGTAGTTGTTTGTCAATCTTGCGGAGGTTGCCTTCCGCGCGCGGCAAACCACTCTCTGAGAAAATACAGATCACCTTGGTCCTTGTCCCGGTGAGTGTTTCTTTTCATCCGCCACAAGTCCTCGTGACTAGCAAAAGGGATTTCTACCCCATTCAGGTTTTCATAGCGACAATTTTTGGCTAAATCCTGATACCTGCATCCCGCGGCACTGGCCATGAGGTCCACCGTGATTTCATCCGCTACACGCACGACAACATAAGACTCGATTTCACCGGGCTGTAATTCGCGAACCGCTCCGTCAGGCAATTTCGCCAGTGCTTCAAAGAGGCGTTGCTCATTTTCCTGAGAAATATCCACCACCAGATCGATATCGGCTGTGAACCGTGGATAGCCCGCATGAATGACCGCAAATCCCCCCACCACGACATATCGTGCACCAGCATCATTTAATGACCGACAGAGCGCGACAAAATCCTCTTCGGTTGGGGGGCGGCTTTCCAATGGGTCTCCCATCACGTCTCCCGCACATAGTTTCTGATCAAATCCCGTTCCGCTTCCTCATGACTTTGATAGCGATAAACCCCTTTTGGCATGCCTTTCCCCCATTTCGCGAACAGTTGTGCGCCAGTTTGCTGCAAGTGCGCGGAAGCGGTCCCGACTTCCAGCGTTTGACGCCGTCCGACCGTTTTTCCAATCTTTTCCTCAAAGTTCACCGTTGGGTTCTCCATGTCATGATCTTGTGCTTTGAATCGCCTTTTGTCAATCCTTGGCATTCCGTTTCATTTGAAAAGGGCGGAAAGGGGGCCATTCCGCACGCATCATGGGGGATGGGTTCTCACAGAGGCGCCAAGGCACGAGGTAGATGTGAACGATCCTGGATTCCTTTGTAATGTTTGATCTTCCCCCCAGCGCCCCCAGCCGATGCGGAGATCGGCGCTCCCGTCCCCCTGTGCCCCGTCCCTTCAACGTTCAATCTTGGACGTTCGGTGTTCGGCTTTCTCATTTATTTTCCCTGTGCCCCCCTGCGCCCCAAAGCGGTAGCTTCGTTGCACTCGCTACACGCACTCCAAGGACGCTTCGCGTCGCCCCCTGCGCCCCGTGCCGATGCGGAGATCGGCGCTCCCGTGCCCGTGCGGAGATCGGCGCTCCCGTGCCCGTGCGGAGTGACGAATCCATGGAATAAATTTCCCGTTTCATCGTCTCATGTGTTATGAAACATGTGATGAGACGATTTTTCATCCCAACACCACACAAAACCTCAACCCTGACGGAAAGCATCCCCATGAAAACATTCCTTGCCCTTTTTTGCCTCATTTTTACCCTGCCTTTGTTCGCCGAACCGCTCGGCGTGGGAGCGGAACTCCCCGAAGCCACCGTGCGCCGTGCCAATGGTGAAGCCGTGACGCTGGCCGAACTGACCCGGGACCAAAAGACCGTATTGATTTTCTACCGCGGCGGCTGGTGTCCCTTTTGCAATACCCATCTTGGGGAGTTGGTGGAGATCGAGGAGGACCTGCGTGAAAACGGATGGCAAATCATCGCCGTTTCGCCCGACCGCCCCGAAAAAGTGAAGGAGGCCCAGAAAGAAGCGCAGTTCCCTTATCTGCTGGTGTCCGACAACGAAATGAATGCCGCCAAAGGCTTTGGACTCGCCTTCACTTTGGACGATGCGGAATTCCAGCGGCTCAAAGGCTTTGGCATCGACATCGAAGCCGCCTCCGGCAAGGAACACCGCATGCTCCCCGTGCCCGGTGTCTTTCTCGTGGACGCGGAAGGTAAAATCATCTTCGCCCACCACGATCCCGATTATCGGAAACGGCTTTCCAACGAGGACCTGCTCAAGGCCGTCACGGATTGACGCGCATCAGCTCCCGCCAGAGGGAAGGGGCCATGCGCCCCACGCCATCGGGGCAAACCGGGGCACCATCCTTGCAGAACGCGTGGGTGGTTTCCACGGCGGGCATGTCAGTGCAAGGTTGCGTATTTGCAGGGTACCGTTTTTTCTTTCGGTGGTGTATTTTTCGGTACATGAACATCAAACGCCCGACTCCGACCTCCCTCCTGTGCGCCGCCGCCAGCCTCTTCACCCCGCTTGCCGCCGAAGAAACGCCCTACAATGTGTTGCTGATCACCGTGGACGATTTGCGTCCGGAATTGCCGGCCTACGGTCAGGGACACATTCACGCCCCGAACATGACGCGGCTGACGAATGAAGGCCTCACTTTCAACCGCGCTTATGTGCAACAGGCCGTTTGCCAACCCGCCCGCGCCAATGTGCTGACCGGGGCCCGCCCCGACACCACCCGCATTTACAGTGTGTTCGGAGGCGGCTGGCCCACCTTCCGCAATACCATGGGGGCGGTGGACACGTTGCCGTCTCTCTTCAAGGACAACGGATACTGGACCGCCGGGTACGGCAAAAACTTTCATCACGTGGATCTTCCTTCCTGGGACGAACACACGACGTTTTACCAGACCGTGGACCTCTACCAACGTCCCGAAAACCGCGCCGTGGCCGGCGATGCCTCCCAGCGGCCCGCCTGGGAGTTTTTTGACGACGTACTTGAATCCAACACCATGGACGCCAAAGTTGCCGCCGCCGCCGTGCAGGCCATCCGCGACCGTGCCGACGACGGTTCGCCCTTTTTCATTGCGGCGGGATTCTGGAAACCGCACCTGCCGTTTTCCGCGCCCCAAAAATACTGGGATCTCTACGACCGCGAAACCCTGCCCATCGCGGAGGGATTGGACGCGTTACCCGTTCAAAACGCCCTGCCCACCGGGTTCTATGATCCGTTTTCCGGGGAACTGACCACGTATCAGGGCGGACGTCCTCCCTTTGTCGGGCAAACCGCCGTAACCCGGGCCTCGCTGGCAAACGGCACCTTCACCACCAACCAACAAACCGGCGACGACTGGGGCATCATCACCGTCAATGGCACCCACATTTATCCCGAGGACTACGTTCGCGAAATCACCCACGGGTACTATGCCTGTGTCAGTTTGATCGACGCCCAGATCGGGAAAATCCTCGACGCCCTGGAGGAGGAGAATCTTCTGGACAACACCATCATTGTGCTCTGGGGCGACCACGGGATGCATGTCGGTCAGCACGGCAGTTGGCCCAAGCACACCAACATGGAAATCGCCACCCGTTTTCCGTTGATTCTTCACCATCCCGACATGCCCAACGGCACAAGGGGCGTTTTGACCGACGCGCTGGTGGAGTCGGTGGACATCATGCCCACCATCCTGGAATTAGCCGGGGTTCCCGTCCCCTCCACCCACAACCTCGAAGGCGTCAGTTTGGTTCCGCTCATGGAGGCTCCGCACCAGGCATGGAAAACCGCGGCCTTCAGTCAGTATCCCAAGGAAGTGCCGATGAACTCCGGCATTTGGTACATGGGCTACGCCATGCGCACCGCCACCCACACCTACATGCAATGGCGTGAAATGGATGCCACCGACGGCAACCCCATTTCCCTGGCCCAGCGCAACTTTACCATCAGCAACCGTGTCGCTTACGAGGAACTGTACGACATGGTGATCGATCAGCGGCAGCATCAAAACATCGGCGGGGATCCGCAATACCGCCCCCTGATGGATGCCCTCGATGAAAAAATCAGCACCGCTCTCACCACCGGCTACGCCAACACCCAGAGCGTCGCCTCCGACGTCCCCGCCGCGCCCGAGGCCCACGCGGTCGCCTTCCACGGCGGCACCTCCGTCGGCGACACCCTCACCGCCCATTACATCCATGGCGATGCCAACGGCGATCTCGAAAACGGCACCCTGATCGAATGGGTGCGCGCCGAGGACTTCAACGGACCTTACGACACCGTGGTCGGCACCGGCGCCACCTACACGTTGCAGGCAGATGACGCGGGCGCTTTCGTGAAACTCCGCGTCACCCCCCAAACCGATGTCGAACCCACCACCGGTGAGGCCGTGCTCAGCGTCACCGCCGTGGTCGCGGGGATCGGATTCAACGATGGTTCCGACCTCCCCGCGCCCGAAAGCGCCGTTTACGAAGGTTTTGCCTACGCCGACGGGGTGATCAGCAGCACCAGCGCGGGCGGACGCGGCTGGAACGGCGGTTGGTGGGGCAACGACGGACTCAGCTTCGGCGGCAACAGCGGCGCCCGGGCCGTGGATTTCTCCTGGAACAACCTGCCCGAAGGGTATCATCACGCCCCCGCCGGACGCGCCGCCACCAATGGTGGCAACGGCAACAATCCGTATCGTCAACTGCATGGTGGGCAGACCATCGATCTCGCCCAAAACGGCACCCGTTACTTCAGCTTTCTCTATCAGCACAATGGGTCCGCGCCCGTTTTTGAGAAGCGCTTCCATGCGGGCACCACCGAAATCTTCAAGCTGCAAATCAACGCCGGTGGCAGCCTCGGACTCATCACCCCCGATGAGACCGCCATGGGTTTGCTCACGCTCGACCCCAACAGCGCCTATGTGGTGCTCGGACGCATTCAGAGCGTGGCCGCTGGCAACGACACCCTTGGCGTCGCTGTGTACAAAGCGGGGGACAGCGTGCCCGATTCGCCGCCCGTCTTTACCGCTTCGGTCAGCGTCAACAGCAACGCGACCCTCGACCGCATTTTCATGGGCAATCCTTTTAACGGCAGCAACATCGGCAACAGCCATTGGGACGAATTCCACATGGACGCCACCTATGCCGCCATAGTCGGAACCCCCGCCGAAGAAGATGATGGCGGCACGCCGCCCCAGCTTCCATTCCTGATCGAAAGCTTTGACTACGACGCGGGAGGGCTTTCCTCCGCGAATAACGGAGGCGAAGGTTGGATCGGAGGCTGGTTTGGCAACGATGCCCTGACATTTGGTGGCAATAGCGGCGCCGCGGTCGCCGAGAAAGCTTGGACCTTTCCCGAAGGCTATGCCTTCACTCCCGCGGGTCGCGCCGGCACCAACAACAACCACGGCAACACCCCTTTTCGCGCCCTGGCGCCGGCCGCGCAGATCGATCTCACCGGCGACACCGTCTACTTTAGCTTTCTCTTCTCGCACGCTTCCACCAGCATGTTCGAATACCGCTTCTACGCCGGGACCACCGAGGTCACGAAGCTGCAGGTAGACGGCAACGGACAACTCCGCCTCGTCGGCACCGACTTTCTCCCCACGGGCTTCAATCTGACCGCCGGCGAGGATTACCTCATCACCGGAAAAATCGTGGGCAATGCCTCTGGCAACGACACCCTCTCCGTGCGGGTCTACGGTTCCACTGAGACCGTTCCCGCCGATGAGCCCGAATTCAGCCACGCCGTTCATTTCCAAAGTTCGGCCACCATCGACCGCCTTATGATCGGCATCCCCGGCAGCACCACAACCAGCGCCACCTTCTGGGACGAAATTCGCATGGGACCGAGTTGGGGTTCCGTGATCGGGGCGGCGTCCGACGAAGATGACGAGATTGACCCTGATCCCGAACCCGTACCCGATCCCGACCCAGAGATTGATCCGTCCGCGGCCCATATTCTGCACCTCACCTTCGATGATGCGAATCTCGCCGACAGTTCGCCTGGTAACTTGAGCGTCACCGGAAGCTCCGGTTTCGCAACTTCAGAGGTGCGCACCTATGCGACGCTCAATGGCGTGGACCCACACATGACCGTCCCGATGATCCGCAGTTTTCCGGAGGATCTCACAATCGCTTTCCGGACGTACGCGCAAGACGGTGAAAACGCCATGCCGAAAAACTCGGCACTCGGTTGGGCTCGTCAGGGCGGAACCACTGGCAGCATGGGAGACGGGGTGCTGCTCGGCTTCGGTTGGGCCGACAGCGTTTACGCCCATCTCGAAGGCGGCGCGACCCACCCCTCCGCCGCCCCGGACGCCCTCACCGACCAGCCCTTGCAATTTTTCGCCGTTCCAGTAGACGCGGACTGAGTATGTTTGAACTACCGGGACATCATTTGGGCGACACCTGGTTTGCCGCCGACGAAGCGCGCGTACACATGTACGTGCTCGTTTGTCCCCTTGGAATCCCCAGGCACACCCGCTGGTCCATCGCCCACGCCAGTTCCACCGATTTGACGAACTGGACCTATCACGGCATCCTCTTTGACTCCCGTCCCGAAGATCCCGAATGGCACTGCCTTTCCACCGGCTCCGTTTGCCGTTATGGCGACCGCTGGATCATGGCCTTTCTCGCCAACCACAATCAGCCCGATCCCCGCGGCGTGCTCGCCGAGTCCACCGATCTTCATCACTGGACCTTGATTCCCGGCATCGAAGCCCGCATCGACGGCGAAATCTACACCCGCCGCCCCAGCGTCCCCTTCAAAAATCCCCGCTGGCGCGATCCCTTTGTGTTTGAACATGAAGGGGCACTCTATCAGCTCATGACCGCCGCCTCCGAAGCCTTGCCCGATGACCGCGACGGTGTGGTTGGACTCATGCGCACCCGGGATTTCCGCCGCTGGGAAATGCTGCCGCCCCTGCGCACGCCCGCCATTGGCACCGACCTCGAATGCCCCAAACTCCACCGCATCGACGGCGCCTGGCAACTCGTCGTCTCCCTTTTCAACGTTTTGCAGTCCCCCGATTTCGCCGCGTCTCAACCCAAAGACCGGAATCCCAGTACCAGCTTCTCCCTGGCCGCCCAAACACTGAACGGGCCGTATGAAGGGGAGGGGGACTGTCGCATTTCTCCGGAAGACATCCCCGGATGTCCCTACGCCTGCAGTCCCGTTCATTGGAAAGGCGGCTGGTATCTGCTCGGCACCTGCTGGAGCGATCGACTCGGCGATAAAATCTCCGATCCTCTGCGGATTCGTCCCACATCCACCGGCTTTCGCGCGGTGTGAACCCGGCGTGATCCCCCGCCATTGGCGATAAATGGGGGCGCGTCTCTGATCAAAAAATCCGAAAAACCTTCCGGAAAACCGGTCGGGGTGAATGTATGTAAACGACTGGATGGCAGGGTGATAAACAAGCTAATAACCCCCTAACCAACTCCTAACCTTAAAGGGGTTGTCTCACGGTCTCCTCTTGTGGCAAAAGCGGCGCGTCAACAGATTGTTGGCCTCGTTCAGAAAAGTTAACCCAACTCACAGGAGTGACAGAATGAAAACCAAGCTTATCGCCCTTTTGGCGACCTCGCTGACCACCATGTCCATGGTGAACGCCCAAATCCAGGTGGATGAAAACCTGCCCGAATACAAACCGGTTCCCGGCATCTCCGGAAACTTGAACAGTGTCGGTTCCGACTCGATGAACAACATGATGACCTTGTGGGCCGAAGGCTTCCTGCGCATGTACCCGAACGTTCAGGTCGAAATCGAAGGCAAAGGCTCCGGTACCGCGCCGCCCGCCATGATCGCCGGCACCGCCGCATTTGGTCCCATGAGCCGCGAAATGCGTGGCCGCGAACTCGACGCGTTTGAAAACGCCAACGGTTACCCCATCACCGAACTGCCGACCTCCATCGACATGTTGGCCGTGTACGTGAACAAAGACAACCCCATTGAAGGTTTGTCCCTTCCCCAGGTGGACGCGATTTTCTCCAGCACCCGCCGCGGCGGACTGGACGACGCCATCAATCGTTGGGGTGAAGCCGGCATGACCGGCGCCTGGGCGAACCGCAGCATCTCCATCTACGGACGGAACAGCGCTTCCGGCACTTACGGCTTCTTCAAAGAAAACGCCCTTTTCGGGGGTGACTTCCGCGATGAAGTGAAAGAGCAGCCCGGTTCTTCTTCCGTGGTGCAGGGCGTGGCCAGCGAAATCAACGGCATCGGCTACTCCGGCATCGGCTACCGCACCCCCGACGTGCGCGCCATCGCCTTGGCCCGTGAGCACGGCGATGATCCGGTCCCCGCCGAAGCTGAATTCGCCTACTCCGGTGAATATCCCCTGGCCCGTTTCCTCTATGTGTACGTGAACCATCGCCCCGGCACGGAACTCGACCCCCTTCGCCGCGAATTCATCAAGTACATGTTCAGCAAACAAGGTCAAATGGACGTGGTCCGTGACGGCTATCTGCCCGTCGACGCCAACGTCGCCCGCCGCGCGCTTCAGTCCGTCGGCATTGAACCCGGATTCTAAGCTCCGGTATTTGTAAACAACCCAATCGCCGGTCTGATTCGACGGATCCGACCGATCTGACGGATCAGACCGGCCCAATTTCCTTCTCATTTCCAGAAGCCCATGACAGACACACCGCAAAAGAGCAGTTTTACCGGACGAAAGCGAAACCGCAGCACCCATTGGAGCGTCAAATTCAAGGACCGGCTGTCCCATGTGGTCATTACCGTGGGCGGATTGGGGACGATTGTGGCCGTGACCACGGTGTTTCTCTTCTTGATTTCGGTGGTCATCCCGCTTTTCGCTCCTCCGAAAGTAGACAAAGTCACCACCGCCATGGTCCCCATGCCCGACGATGTCATCGGCACTCCCGTACACGTGGCCGTGGACGATTATAACCTGATGGCCTGGTCCGTTTACCGGGATGGCATGATCCGAAAATTCCGCTTGGACACCGGCGAGATTCTGGATGAAGTCTCCTTGGTCAACGATGGACCGAAGATGACCGCTTGGTCTTTTCCCCAGCGTGACAGCATGGCGGTCATTGGCTACGAAGACGGGACCGTCCGCTTCGTGGATATTGCCTTCACCCTTGAATTCATGGAGCGGGAAGACGCGCCCGAAGAGATGCGCAACATGGAAATCGGGGACGTGGTGGGCTACGGCGAAAAACTCGCGCAAATGACCCGGCAGCGGCAAATCCGGATTCGCGGGCTTTCGGTGGAGATGCAAGATCCGGTGAATACCGGTTCCAACGAAGCGGTGATTCTTCTGGATCATACCCGCAGTCGCAACGACATCAATTACGCGGCCATGACCGCCGACGGCGCCGTGTTTTTACAGCGCGCCCGCGGACGCCGAAACATGATGACCAACACCGTGACGTATTCCACCACCACCGCGAACGTGGACTATATCGCCCGCGACACCCTTCCCGCCTTTCTGCAAATGACCGGTTTGGGGGACAATATTTATTTGATTTGGGAGGACGGGATTCTGTTTCGGTTCGACACCCGCAGTTTCGACAACATCTCCCTGGGGGAAGTCGTGGCGCTGACCCCGGACGCCGATACGGAAGTGACTTCCATCGGATACATGATCGGCAAAACCACCTTGATGGTGGGGGACAGCAAGGGTGGGGTCACCGGCTGGTTCCGGGTGCGGCCGCACGGGGTCACCGACAGATCCCTTTCCGTCCGTATGCGGGAAGTGACCGCAATAGACGATCAGATCATCACCGGCGATGCCCGGGATATCCGGGTGAGTGAAATCCAAACCGCCGACCGTCTGGCCCTGGTGCCGGCCCGCCAACTGGAGCCGCCTGAAAGTCAATCGCCCGTCGTCAGTCTGACCCCTTCCGAACGCAAACGCATGTTTGTTTCCGGTCATGCCGATGGACGCATTCGCCTGCACAACACCACGGTGGAAAACCTTCAGTTTGAAGTGCGCATGCAGGACAACCGACCGGCTTCCTTTGTGCTTTTAAATCCCCGCGACACCGGTTTGCTCGGGGTGAGTGACGATGGAGGGTTCGGACTCTGGGAAATCGATGTTCCCCACTCCGAGGCCACCTTGGCGGGCTATTTCACCAAAATCTGGTATGAGGGCTCGGACGAGCCCGCCCACACCTGGCAGTCCACCGGCGGCACCGATGATTTTGAGTCCAAGTTCGGGTTGATGCCCCTGATTTTCGGCACCATCAAAGCGACCCTTTATTCCATGATTTTCGCGGTGCCCATCGCCATTTTGGCCGCGATTTACACCAGCGAATTTTTGCATCCCAAAAGCAAGGCCCGCATCAAGCCCGCCATTGAGATGATGGCCAGTCTGCCCAGCGTGGTGCTCGGTTTCCTGGCCGGACTGGTGCTGGCCCAGTATATCGAAAGCCGGGTGCCCACCACGCTCTTGTCTTTCATCACCGTGCCCTACGGGTTGATTCTCTGTGCCTCTCTTTGGCAATTGTTGAATCGTACCCAGCAGATGCGGCTCAAGTCCATTCGCTTTCTGCTCATGTTTTTGGCGATTCCCATGGGGATTTGGGTGGCGTCAGTGATGGGTCCGCCCGTGGAACGGGCCCTGTTCTCGGTGAAAATTCTCAATGAAGAAACCGCGACCGCGATTGCCAGCGAAGTGCCCGAATATCAACTGGAGTACAGTCGGGACGGTTTTCTCGTGGTGCGGGACATTCGAACGTGGTTGGGCGCCAATCGGCAGAACCACGCAAACCCCGAATTTGAAAGCCATCCCTTTGGCGGCTGGTTGATTTTGCTCACGCCTTTGTGCTTTCTGGGGGTGATTTACGCGACCATTCGCTTTGTGAATCCCTGGTTGCTGGACCGGGCCGGGCAGACGTCCATCATGAACTTCGCCCTCTTCGATCTGTTGAAATTCATCCTCGCCGGGGTTGCCGCGGTCGGGCTGGCCATGTTCCTGGCCTGGATTTTCAGCTACTTCGGCGACGCGCGGGGCGGGGTGATCGACCATTATGGTCAACGCAACGCCTTGGTGGTGGGCTTTATGATGGGCTTTGCGGTCATTCCCATCATCTACACCATCTCCGACGACGCCATGAGCGCGGTGCCGGATCACCTTCGATCCGCGTCTTTGGGGGCAGGGGCCACCCGCTGGCAAACCGCCGTCCGCATTATCATTCCCACCTCCATGAGCGGTATTTTCTCGGCGGTGATGATCGGCTTTGGCCGCGCCGTGGGGGAAACCATGATCGTGCTCATGGCCGCGGGCAACACCCCCATCATGGAATGGAACATTTTCAGCGGATTCCGTACCCTGTCCGCCAACATCGCCGTGGAAATGATGGAGGCGGTGGAGGATTCCACCAACTACCGCACCCTCTTCCTCGCGGCGGTGATTCTCTTTAGCATGACCTTTGTCATCAACACTTTCGCCGAAAAAGTCCGGCAGAACTATCGTAAAAAGGCTTATCAGTTATGAAGAAAAAGCAATCCCACCACACGTCATCCCGAAGCCGGGGCGGCCGCCGCAGCATGTCCTTGTATGCGGAAGGCGAACCCATGGTTTGGCTCACCGGCGGCGCCTTGGGTTTTTCGTTGCTCATGATCATGATCATGCTGCTCTATGTGTTTTGGATGGGCTTTTCCAATTTCTGGCCCCAGAGCGTCATGAAGGTGACCACCCATGAAGGCGCCGTGCACATGGGGACGGTCAACCGGGTGCAAAACTTCCAGGTTTCCGCCGCGATTTTAGGTGCCTTGGAAGAACAGGCTGAGGAGGAAAAAGCCCAAGGGATACAGGTGGCCCGGGTCCAGGCGGACCACATTCTCGAAAATGAAAGCATGTCCACTCGCATGTTGCTTTATACCGGAAATTATGACATCACCGGAACCCGTTTTCAATGGGTCTCCGATTATCAAATCTCAACCGAAACCGAACCCGAGTGGGCGATTTTGGTGGAGCGGCTCATGGACGGAAATTTCTATGGGAACCTGGTGGCGTTCACGGAAGACGGCGAAGTCGTCACCGAAGATCCGGCGGAAGCTTGGCGGCGGTTTCAATCGGTACACCCGGACGTGCGGCGGCGTTTTCGCGAACGGGAACGCATCCGAACCATTGACATGGGCCGGGTCAACCGCAACGAGGAAAGCGCCCGCCTGCGTCTGATCACCGAAACCCGACGATTTGAAAACGATCAAACCACCGCCGAACAACTGGAAAAAGTTCGTCTGGAAACCGAAGAAGCCATTGCCGTGACCCGTCGCGAGCACGCGGAACTGTCGGCCCGTGTGGACGAAATCAACGTCGCCAACCGCAAATACGGTTTGGTGTTTGAGACCGCCCAAGGCGTGCGACACACCCTCTTGTTGGATTCGGTTGTGCGTGCTTTCCCCGCCAACCAGATTTCGACAGGCCAGAAAATCCGTATTTTCGCGGGACGCTGGCGGGAGTTTCTTTTGGACAACCCCCGCGAAGCCAACATGGAAGGCGGCGTGTATCCGGCCATCGTTGGCACCGTGACCATGACCTTGGTGATGTCCATTTTCGTGGTCCCCTTTGGCGTGCTCGCCGCGCTGTATCTTCGGGAATACGCCAAACCCGGACCCATTGTCAGTGCGGTGCGCATCGCCATCAACAACCTCGCCGGGGTACCCAGCATCGTCTTCGGGGTCTTTGGCCTCGGCTTTTTCTGCTACATCATGGGCGGACACATGGACGAGTTGTTCTATGCGGTGCGGTTGCCGACGCCCACCTTCCGAAAAGGGGGCGTGTTATGGGCCTCGCTGACGTTGGCCTTGTTGACGCTGCCGGTGGTGATTGTGGCCACCGAAGAAGCCCTTTCCGCCGTGCCCAGTTCCATGCGCGAAGGTTCCTACGCCTGCGGCGCTTCCAAATGGCAGACCATCAAACGCATTGTGCTGCCGCGGTCGATGCCGGGGATTATGACCGGAATGATTCTGGCCATGGCCCGCGGGGCGGGTGAGGTGGCTCCGCTGATGTTGGTGGGCGCCGTGAAACTTGCCCCCAGTTTGCCGCTCGACATTCACGATTGGTCCGGAACCTTGGGCTTCATCCCCACCGGCCCCATTCATTTGGAGCGCAGTTTCCTGCACCTCGGTTTTCACATTTACGACCTCGGTTTTCAGAGTTCCGACTCCGAAGCCGCCCGACCCATGGTGTACACCACCACCTTGCTTTTGATTACCATCATCGTGGTCCTGAACCTCTCCGCGATCATGATCCGTACCCGTCTTCGCAAAAAATTCGAAACCGGCAACTTCTAATCCCCCCTTGAACCCCTGATATGCCCATGACCACAGAAACCATTGAACAAGAAGCCCCTCCCAACGCGCCTCCCAGCACACAACGCGGCAGTTCCGGCAGCCGGCTCGAAGCCATTGCCGGCGGCGAAATCGTGCGCTCGGAAATTCACCCCGAATTGGCGAAGGAGGACAACATCCTCGCCATCGAAAACTTCAACCTCTGGTACGCTCAGTCCCAAGCCCTGTACGACATCAGCATGACCGTGCCCAAGGGCAAGGTCACCGCGCTGGTCGGGCCTTCCGGCTGCGGAAAATCCACCCTGCTACGTTCCGTCAACCGTCTCAACGACCTCATCGACATCGTCCGCATCGAAGGGGATATGAAGATCAATTCCGAATCGATTTACGATAAAAAAGTCGACGTGATCGAACTGCGCAAGCGCATGGGCATGGTGTTTCAAAAGTCCAACCCCTTTCCCATGAGCATCTACGAAAACGTGGTGTACTCCCTCCGGATCGACGGCGAACGCAACAAGGGCGTCCTCGACGAGGTCTGCGAACGCAGTCTGCGCGGGGCCGCCATCTGGGACGAGGTCAAGGATCGCCTGCACAGCAGCGCCCTCGGTCTTTCCGGTGGACAGCAACAGCGTATCTGCATCGCCCGCGCCATCGCCGCCGAACCCGAGGTGTTGCTCATGGACGAGCCCTGTTCCGCGCTCGATCCCATCGCCACCAACAAAATCGAGGACATGATCGACACGCTCAAAGGCGAGTACACCATCCTCATCGTCACCCACAACATGCAGCAGGCCGCGCGCAGCAGCGATTACACCGCCTTCATGTATTTGGGTCGCCTGATCGAATACGGCCCCACCGACACCATTTTCCAAAAACCCCGTTTGATTGAAACCCAAGACTACGTGACCGGCCGCTTCGGCTGATTCACCCGTAGAATGAAAGAAACCAACATGGAGAACAAAATGAAAGCCAAACTGAAGAAAATGACCGCGATAGTATTCGCCACCGCAGCCCTCGTCGGCTGTGCCACCGCTGAAGCCGTTAAGGCTGGAGCCGAAGGAAATGCCCCGTACGCCAAAGCCGGGTTCTACACCACGCTGGACAGCGACGGCAGACTTTGGGTTTTCCCCGAAGGCAGCCAGGACCTCGCCGACTACAAGGAAAAAGGCAAACCCGTCCGCCAAGTTCGTCGCATCGCCGCCGGTCCACAGGGCCAGACCGTGATTTCCACGGAAGCGGAGCATATCGCCGCCTATATCGCCGCCAAGCCCGGGTTTTTCACCGTGATCCGTGACGAACGGCTGTGGGTGTTGCCCGAAAACAGCGATGATCACAAAGCCTTCTTGGAAAAAGGTCCGCCCGTCCGTCAGGTTCGTCGCATCGCCGCCGGACCCATGGGCATGACCGTCATTTCCACGGAAGCGGAATACATCGACGCCTATTTGGCAAACTGAGAAGGAGAGAAGGGGAGAGATGATGAAGAAGTAGAGAGGGGGAGAAGGAGAGAAGGAAAGAGGGGTTGAATTCCCTCTTCCCTCCCT
>JAFIGC010000290.1 GCA_020831635.1 Verrucomicrobiota bacterium
CCAGACCTCAATTTAAGAGGGTGATTTCAGGAAAAGCATCGCAGATTCAAATGCATCGGAATGCTTGATGTTTCGTAAGGAATAGGGCAGGCCTCTCCGTCCAATGAAATCTTTTACGACTCCCGGAGAGACTGCCGAGACTCTCCTACAACCGCTGCTCGGTATCTGCAAACAAAATCCCTATTTCGTAATTCAACGCGACGAGGCGGGGAGACGATTGCTGCTCTTCTATGGGTACGCACTCCTGGAGTCTTTCCCGGATGACCCGGAGCATTTCGCCCTGCGTTTATGCGCCGGACGGCTTTACAACGCCGGGGTTCCCCGGAATGCCCTCAGGGAAGCTTTCGGTCTGGATATTCGCACGATCCGACGAATCGCGATGGCTCTGAAGCAAGAGGATCCGGAGGTTCTCACCTCCATTCTCCAAGGCCGTCAACGCCCCCGAAAGCTGACCCCGGAGATTGCCGCCTTCGTTGAGGCCATGTGCGACAACGCTTTCGACCTGCATCCGCGGGCGCCCTCCCGTTACCTGCGCACAAAGGTTCAAGAAGTCTTCGGGGTTTCTTTGAGCGCGGAAACCATCCGTCCCCTCCTCTCGGCCTATCGTGAAAAGAAGTCCGCTTTGGAGCGAAACATGCAGACCTCTTGCGATGACGGTACAGAGCGCCCGGAGGATCCCGACCCGAAATGCGACTCGCAAACCCATGACATTCAACGGGATGAGGCGACTCACCCCCCGGAGCACTCCCGGGAGCAGCCTCCGGAGGATCGCAAGGGGTCTGTACCAACCGGTCTCCCCCGCCTCCTCCCTCACGCGGGGCTGGCGCTCTTTCTGCCGCAGTTGGCGGAGCTGGCGGACCTCGACCCGGAGGACGGGCGCCTTCTGCGGTATCTGACCGCCTGCATCCTGCTGGGGGCCGTGAACCTCGAACAAACCAAAACCCTGGACCACTCCGCGTTGGCCTTCCTGCTGGGGCCTCTGCCTTGGACCAGTCCGCCCGCGTTGCGCGCGCAACTCCGACGCCTGGCCGAAGCGCGTCCGGAACTGCGGGAAGCGCTGCTTCGGTTCAACGCCCGGCTCTGCGGGCACGGCACGCCCTCGTATGTGTTTTTCGATCCCCACACCAAACACTACACCGGGAAGCACCCCGTGCTCCCCGGCTGGATCTCCTCGCTCAAACGGGTCGACAAAGCCATCCACGGCGACTGGTTCCATGGCCCCGACGGCTCTCCGCTCTGGCACCGTCTGCAGGACAACTACGACGACCTGCGCACCCGCTTCCTCCCCGCGCTCCGGCAGTTCCGCCAGGACCTTCGCCTGCCCGACGACCACACGCTCTGCGTGGTGGTCGACCGGGGGATTTACGGGTTGGACACCTTGCTGGAATGTCAGAAAGAACCGGGGCTTTGTCTGCTGACCTGGGATCAGGCCTACCGCGCCGGCGATGTGCCCATGCCGGGGGAAGGCGTGGATCGCTTCACCCTCACCCGAAAACGAAACCACAGCCGGGACCTCAGTCATGTGCGCGTGGAGACCTGGGAGCATCCCCATCCCCGCATTCCGGGGGCCGGACTCATTGTGTGCCGCATCCATCGCCCTGGCAAAGAAGTCGCGGAGATCGCCATGATCCGTACCGGCCCTCATCTGGCGGTTCGCAAGGTCGTCAAGCGCATGACACGCCGCTGGCTCCAGGAAAACGACTTCAAGTACACGGGCACCCACTTCGGACTCGACCAAATCACCTGCTATCGTGTCACGCCTTACGCCCGCCTGGCCGAAGAGGTCGAGGATCGGCAAGTCGCAAACGGTCTCCGCCTGGCACTCCAACAGCAGGCACGCGAACTGCGCGCCGAACTCGGGAGCCTGCTGGTGACACTCCGCGATGGCAGACGCAGCCTCGAAAAACCCATGCGGGAAATCCTGGCGCTTCAGGAGGCGCTCGATACCTCCCTGGACAGCGCCGCCTTCACCGCCCTTCGCCGGAAAATCCAAAGCAGACTCCGGCGGTTGGATCGGGACATTGAGCGCCTTCAGGCCAAAAAGTCCGGGGCCGACGACCTCGAAAAACGCTTGCGCGCCATACGCAAGCGTATCAAGCCCATGCCCGCGAAGCTCAGCCGACTGGCCACACTCATCGAACGGGGAAACGTGCGGCACGATCTGGAGGTGAAAACCTTTATGGACACGCTGCGTATGATCGCCCGCAACCTCTTCTGCCGGCATCTGAAATCTTTCCAGCCCCACTACGACAACCTTCGGGACGACCATGCCGTTCTGCGGAGCCTCACGTTAAGCGCGGGGATCTGGGTCCCGGACGGCCCCACCATCCATCTACATCCCGGAATCCTCACCACCCGGAGAGACATGCAAAGAGTCCTTGATGCCTTTCTCGCGGAGCTCCCCATGCCACAACCCCCACATTCCGCCCCGGCAACCCTACAAACCAGCCTCTCCGAAAGCGCATTTGAATCTGCGATCCGTTTTGCCAATTTAGGCTCTTAAATTGAGGTCTG
>JAFIGC010000106.1 GCA_020831635.1 Verrucomicrobiota bacterium
CCCTCTGCGTCCTCCTGTTCAAAAAATTCGGCGGACTGGAAGGGAGGACGGGAAGGCTCTATCGATCCGATCCTCGGCTCATACTGAACGATGTTCAACTCGTGTCCAGACCGGGATGTGTCCAAAGGGCAGGACAAGCTCGCGGGGCTCTATGCTTCGGCTCCGTGGATCTAGCCATAGGTCCCTTTCACCCGTGCCACAAGGGCACGGGGGTCTTCAAAACATCCTTGGGATTACGAGAGAAGGGATATGCCAAAATTCGTAATCTTCATCTTGCTCGTCATCTTGCTCTTATGATGATCCTAACCCGACAGTTTCAAGGTTACAGTGGACTAGTACTCTGTAAACCATAAATCTTCGCATAGGATTGGTCTATTTTGGATGCTGGGGATGGGAGGAGGGGCTTGTGCAACCTGGAAGGTTGTGCATGACCCTCATCCCATTTCCAGTGCCAAAAGAGGCCAAAGTTCAGGGAAGGCCGTTCATGATTTTTTTTATTATATTGGGATATTTTCAAGGATTTCCAACCCTGCGGGCCATGATCTTCCGGCGGATTTGCACCCCAAAAAAGAACAACGATGCGATGCATCGCCTTATCTTTTTTGAGGCACAACTCCACTCGGAATCTCACGGTCCTATGCGAAGATTTATGGTTTACAGAGTACTAGCCGAACCGCAGCCACCATGGCCAAGGCTGCGGTTTCGGCCCTCAGGATTCGTGGGCCCAGGCTCACGAGCCTCGCGCCGGCTTCCCGCAAACGGGATAATTCCGAGTCGGAAAAATCCCCTTCCGGTCCCACCCAAAGCGTGATCGCGCCCGGAGGCGCTTGATTCACCTCGGTTCGGATCGTCGCAGTGGCGGAAAAGGCACCCACCACCTGTAAATTAGCTGCCGGAAGCCTTTCAAGCGCGCGGCCCACCGAATCCGCAATGACCAATTCCGGCATCCAGGGGTTGGCGGACTGTTTCAGCGCCTGAACCATTTTCTCGCGCCAACGGGATAATTTGGCCTCTTCTTTTCCAGCCTGTACATCCGCGACCGCATGATCGCTCTGTACCCGGACAATTCGGTTCACCCCCAACTCCACCGCATGACGCAACAGCTCATCCCAAGCCGCTTGTTTGAGTCCCCCGATCGCCAACGTGATCTCCGGCACCGGAGGCGGGAGGGTTTCCACCCGCTCCACCTCAAGCACGACATCGCGTTTGCCCGCCGAGACCAATCGGGCGACGCCCACTTGTCCATGCCCATTGAGCACCGCCACTTCCTCTCCCGGGCCCGCGCGGCGCACCTTCACCAGATGCAGGGATTCCGCCTGATCCAGCGTCAGGGAACCCGCCCGTAAATCCGGCGTGTCCACAAAACATCGGTAGGCGGGCCACATGGATCAGCTCTGCTTGTCGGTCAGCTTTTTCAACTCATCCCGGCGGCGGGCGAATTCCTCCATGCTTTTCTTGAACTTGCGCCCTTGCGGATGCTGTTCCTCGCCAATCATGGATGCAAATTGCTCGAAGATTTTTTTCAGTTTCCCACCCAAATGCGTCGGGGTTTCCACATTCACCCGAATGTGTAGATCGCCGTGACCATATCCACGCGGATCTTTCACACCTTTGTTTTTCAAGCGTAACATTTTCCCGTTTTGGGTGCCCGCCGGAATTTTGATGCGGGTGGTGCCCTCCAAGGTCGGCACTTCCACCTCGCCGCCCATGGTGGCCACGGTGACGGGTACGGGCAAATTGATCAGCAAATCGAGATCATGCCGCTCGAAAACCGAGTGTTCCTTCACGTGCAAAATCACATACAGATCTCCCGAAGGCGCCCCCTGGGAACCGCCCGCGCCTTTGCCGGCCACCCGCAAGCGGGATCCGGTTTCCACGCCGGGCGGAATGCGCAAGGTGATGCTGCGTTTTCCTCGCATCTGCCCACTACCATTGCACTTTCGGCATGGGTTGCGGATCATTTTGCCCGTGCCGCGACAGTCCGGACAGGTTTGGCGCATTTGGAACAAGCCGTTGGAGGTGATCACCTGACCCTGCCCGCGGCAGGTCGAACAGGTCTCGGCCTTGCTCCCCGGCTCGGCCCCGGTGCCTCCGCACTCATCGCATTCCACCTGAACGTTGAACGACAATTCCCGGCGGGAGCCAAAAACGGCCTCCTCGAAATCAATTTCCAGATCAAAGCGCAAATCCGCGCCACGATTGGCGTTTTGGCGTCCGCCGCCGCCACCACCAAAAAAATTCTCGAAAATGGAGCCTCCGCCCCCGCCGCCGCCAAAGGCGCCCATGAAAGTCCGCAGGGCTTCTTCCAAATCCACGCCCCCGAATCCACCGGCACCGCCGCCGCCACGCCCCGGACCAAAGGCGGCATGACCGAATTGGTCGTACTTGTGACGTTTGTCCTCGTCACTCAGCACTTCATACGCTTCGGTGGCTTCCTTGAATTTTTCTTCGGCGGCCGTATCTCCCGGGTTTTTGTCGGGATGATACTTCACCGCCATTTTGCGGTAGGCTTTTTTGATTTCATCCTTGGACGCGTCTTTGGCCACGCCCAGGATTTTATAATAATCTTCCTTGGCCGCCATCAGCTTTCCTCCGTTTTGCCTTCACCCGACTCCTCGGATGCGGCGTCGACCTCATTCTCGGTCGGTTCTTCGGTCGCCACGGGTTCGGGCGGTCCTTGGGAAACCACCACTTGGGCCGGACGCAGCAGACGCTCGCCCAACTTATACCCCCGGCGGGTCATGGCCAACACGTGGTCCGCGGGCACTTCCGGAGAAGCCACGTACGAAATCGCCTCGTGCAGATTCGGATCAAAGGCTTCTTCCGCGTTCACCGGACTCAAGCCATATTTGCCCAGCACCGCTTTCAGTTGTTCATTCACCAAGGCAAAGCCCTTGATCACCTCCGGCGCGACTTTCAGGTCCTCGGCGTTTTTCAAGCCCAGTTCGAAATGATCCAGCACCGTGAGCAAATCGCCACAGACGTGCTCCAAGGACCGGGTGGTCCACTCTTCCTTCTCGCGGCGGGTCCGCTTGCGGAAATTCTCGAAATCCGCCCGCAGGCGCAACAACTGGCTTTTCAACTCTTCGGCGGGATCCGGGGTGGGCTCCGGCTCAACTTCCTCGTCCTCGTTCTCAACCGGGCCGAGCACTTCCGGCTCGGCCACTTCCGGCTCGGTCACTTCCGACGCTTTCCGCGTGTTTTTTTGCGGGGCCTCTTTTGCGGGCGACTCGTGCAACGGTTTTTCCAACGGTTTTTCCATGTCGTCGCTCAAATCTTTTTCGGGGGGCTTTTGGCCGGATGCATGTTTTTGGGTCATGAAAAATACTCCTGTAAAGTGGTGTGATCCTTTGGGATGAAAGAGGCGGGAGGATAACGCCCTCTCAAAAAATGGCAAGCCGGGAACGTAAAGAATGACCACGGATCTTGAGGGGGCTCCCCCATCCTAAATCTGAAAATCCCCGGGCGAATCGCCCTGAACCCACACGCTTGCGGCCGCGACCAAACTCTTGGCATCCTTGATCTTTAATTTTCGTTTGATCTTTTCCCGATGCGCCTCCACCGTTTTTCGGCTCAAGCCCAAATGTTCGGCCACTTCGGCGGTCGTATACCCGGTGCCCAACATCTGAAACACATGCAGTTCCCGGTCACTCAACTGACTCACCGGACTGTCCCCTTTCGGCATGGACCGCTTCAACAGTTTTTTCAAGACCAAGGCCTGCGTGGCCCGGGTCAAATAAAACTCCCCCAGCATGACCGTCTGCACCGCTGCCAGCACCTGATCGTGCTCGTCACTCTTGGACACCATCCCCAACGCCCCCGCTTTCAGTACCCGCTCCGCATACAGTGCCTCAGGCTGCATCGACATCACCAACACCTTGAGGTTTTTGAAGCGGTGGGTGATTTCTTTAATGAAGTCCAGCCCATCCTCCGCCCCCAGCACCAAATCCACCACCGCAAGGTCCACGTCGTTTGACTCCAGCAGGGTTTGAGCCTCCACCCGGGTCCCGGCCTCCAACACGAGATGCGCCTCCGGCAGGGATTCCACCAAAGCGCGAATCCCTTTGCGGATCATGGGATGATCATCGACAAGAAGTATCGTTTTCATACGTGCCAATATACCATGAATCCGAAAACCTGTATATCGGGGCAACTCCCCTATTTTTCAAAAAATTCATGATGGATTTTCCGGCCGTTTTGGGCGCAAAGGGTGGCCAATTCGGCGATGTGACGGTACAGTTCCCCCCGCGCGTGCCCCTGCTTTCGCAACGCCAAGGTCACCGGCAGGCCCCGCAACACCTGCCCGCCCGCGCATAGATCTCTTTGACCAAGGCCTCGTCCGCCACCGCGCGATGCGGAAAAACCTCCAGCGAATGAATCGTGTGCTGCAGCTTTGCCTGCGGACTGCTCCCCGTCCACACTCCGGTGAGAAAATAAAAGAAATCCGGAAAACCTTCCAGATGCTCCGGGATCGACATGGTTACCTCAAATCGGTCCTCCCCCAAGGGCGTGTAGTCAATCTCATATCCCCGCATCATGCGACCCGCCATCAACGTTTTCGCCACCCACAGCATCCGTTCCCAATTCCGGTATTGCGCATACAAATGCGCGGATCGGGTGCGGTAGCGTTCATTCAAATAACGCTGCCCCATCGGCACCAACGCCGGACCGCTCCCGATCCGTTCGAACACCGGACGCATCACCCCCACGTATTCATCCCAATCCACCCAACGAAACTTTCGCCCCACCACCCCCGGATCCCGAAGGCGCGAGAGCAAAACCTTCCGCGGCTCCCCAAAAAGCTCCGCCGCCTCCAAACTATATCGCAACATGAAATTGGAAATTTCCCGTGCCATCGCTCAGCGCCTCCCCTCGCCCCCCTTTACCCAAAAAAACAAAGGCCAACATATCCAAATGGTTTGAGCTGGCAGTGAGAGCCCCACTAACAAAAGCAAATTGGAAACTATCCTAGCTTTTCCGTACACAACGAACCTCCTGTTCAAAAATTACGATTCGCCGCTATAACCCGCAAAAATGCCGAATGGGTTTTGTGACCTTCCAGAAGGGCGAGCTGTAAATTTTGTGGAGCTTGCCTTCGGACTCCTTCAATCTTCGATGCGCTTCATTGTAATTTTCGACATGAATATGGGGTACCGTTTGACGGAGTTCCAGATCACGACGAATCTCATCGTCGCTTTTTTCCAAGCGCCCCAAGGCATGGCTGTCGGTGAATTGCTGCGCGCGTTGTCCCACAGCCGCAAACATGAATCGCGTGTCCGCCTCCCCCTCGGGATCGTGATGGGGATGATATTGGTTTTCGAAAAAGTGGATGTCCACATGGGGAAACCCCAGGACTTTCAGCATTTTCGCAATGGCGCCGGGTGAAAAACGCCACCAGTTCACCAAATTGGAGGATTCGTCGCCGGGATTGAACTCCACCAAACTGTTCGCATCCGTGCCGTAGACAATGTCCGGAATCAGATCCGTAACCACCATGGCTTTGTCCGTGACCCGCGCGGCTTCCTGCATGGCGCGAAAGGAATTGCTCAGATGGAGGAGAATGCTGCCGAAGGTACTGACATCAAACCGCCCGATGTCATCCGGCAGACGATAGATATCCGCATAAAGCGCCTGCGCCTTGGACTTCAGTTCCCGGTGACCGAACCACCAACTGTTGCGCACTTGTTCGGCGGTCACCGCCCCCGAGGCGGCGTTGGCCTCCAAATCGATGCCGGGCAAAGGCACAAGATCCGGCGGGAAGCCCGGCGGAAGGTCCACGCCCACCACATCCGCCCCTTGTTGCTCCATCCAAAATGTCAGATAACCACTCGCACAGCCAAATTCCAACACCCGCGTCTGCTGAAAATCGATATGACCCAGGTAATTCCGTTCGTTCCCGCGGATATCCCAACCGCCCGGCACCACCCGTCCCCCGCCAAGATCCAGGGTGTGATAAAAATGGCAATCTTTTTCCTTCACCTCCGCGTGCGCGGAAGCAAGACGGCTCTGGAACTCCGGCACAAGTTGCCCGGAAAAAGGACGCCCCAAATGGGCGCGCTGTGAATAAAAATCCTGCAATTCTGGGTTCATGCTGATATCCCTTTGGTTTTATGAGGTTCCTGCATTCGTAAGATGTTGAAATACCTACAGTTTCCATCAAAATCAAGCGTGAAGAAACCCCCAACGCGTTTCCCTCACTTCGCGACCCACCTCGGCGCTCTCTGCGTCCTGCTGTTCAAAAAATACGATGGAATACAGGGATGTTCCGATGAGGATTACGCCTTCTTTTGCAAAGATTACACGGATTCAGGAGTAGTCTGGTTCAGATGCCGTTCCCCCACGAAAGACAATCTCGCGGGGCTCTTGATTCATGGAACTCCTCATCGAAATCGCCGCATGACTTTCGGATATACCCGACAGTTTCAACTTGCCTGAGTCCAAGAGTCTGTCAGCCCGCATTGACAACCTTAAACTAAGAAACCCCGCTTCCGAGACTCGGAAGCGAGGTTTTTAGATCTTCCGAACTTCGGAGAACGTTTATTTGCGGCGGCGGAAAACCACCAGCGATCCCAGCGTGATTCCGATCAACACCAGGGTGCCCGGCTCGGGGATGGCGGTGACAGTGAATTCAAGTACCTGCATGTTACGATCTGAGTTCGTGTTGATGCGTTCATGGTAAATCCCGAATCCGGTGATGTTATCCAAGGTGACCGAACCAAAGGTCAACGCGCTCAAGGCCCCGACATTGTCTGCCGACGAATTGTTGGCGAACATGGATACGGGCGTGCCGTCCGTGGGGCTGTAGGCGGTCCAGTTCAGGGTGTTGATGTCTTCGATTTGCGTATTCAGCGAGGTTAAATCCGCAATGTACCATTGGGTGCCTTGCCTGGCCATGAGACTGAAGGTGCCGCCACTGGTTTGGGCCTTGACGCTGACGGCGGGCACCGAAGTGGCGTCAAAAGATTCCGCCAAATCCCACCAAAGGAGATTGGCCGCGTAGTTGGAGTTACTCGACGAATTGCTGAGCTGTAAAAAATCACCGTTCGGGGCATTTGAATCCCGCCCTTCGATCCGTGAGAACAGGCTTGGCGCAGTCGTTGGTGTCCAGGAAGCCGTGGCCCAACCGTAATCAGGAGAGGCGGGTGCGTTGTCGTACACCTGATTCGTGATGATAGCCGTCGTATGGGAGCGATATAGGAAAGTTCCCGCCTCGCTGCCGTTGATCGTACCCGCCGGCGAGGAAGTTGTGGTATTTTGCATACTTACAAAACGATTATTCAAAATATCAAATGCAGGCCCCCAAGAGACCAACACGTCGGCGGACGCGGTGCCGATGCACAGGGCGGCGACCAGGGTTTGAAAGAATGTTATTTTCATGGATGTTTCTCCGATTGGGGATGGGGTTGTATGGAAAAGCGTTTTTCCGCCTGGTTAGAATCAGTGTGAGATACTTACTACATTTTCTTTCGTGGAAACACCCTGCTTTTGGGCGAAATTATCGTATTTTTGGACAAGTGATTTCAGGCGGCTCTTGACTCCGATCGGCTTTTGCGTAAGCCTAATAAAGAATGCAATCAACTGACACAATCCCGAAAAACCGCCTGCGGCGCATCTTTACGCATGTGATGAGCGATTACGGATTTGGACTTCAATATTTACGGGGGGTGCAACGGTTTCGGCGTACGCGGCCGGACTGGCTGTTTGTGCGGGGCCTGCCGGACAAGGTGTATCGACAAAATCCGGAAAGCCTTGAGGGTGCCCTTGGTCATTTTTCGGATGAAGTCTCGGAAATCGACCCGCTTCGCGAAGCGGGAATCGGGCATATTGTCAACAGCTCCCACCGAGACCGTATCCTGTCCGTTCATCGGGTGATGAACGACGAACTGGCGATTGGCCGCATGGCGGCGGCGTATTTTTTAAGCAAGCGGTTCAGGAATTTCGCCATCATGGAAGTGGAGAAATGCCGGTTTTCGGGTTTGCGGCATGAAGGCTACGCGGAGGTTCTGACGAATCATGGCATTTCCAAGATACACCGTTTTGATCTGTCGAACTATGAGACCCTGGCCCGGGCAACCGACCAGTTTCCGCTGGCCTTGTTTGTGGTGACGGATCTCAGGGCGCAGACGGTCATGAATCGCTTGCTCGTGGACGGTGCGCGCATCCCGCAGGACATCGCGGAGCGGTCCGGCTTCGTGGAATACGAGCGCATGCTGCGGGGATTTAAGAAAACGGGTCTCCCCTTGCCTTCCCGCATTCGAAGAACGCATCAAAATTCACCAATCCTTGATTTTCCTTCCGAAACTGGGTAAGTTAAACCCATGAGCCTCCCCCCCAACAAAACCGTGACCATCAAGGAAATTGCAAAACAATGCAAGGTTTCCCCGAGTACGGTATCCTTGGTGCTCAACGGCAGCGATAAAATCAAGAAAACCACCCGGGAACGGGTGATGAAAATGGCGCGGGAAATGGATTACCGCCCCAATGAGTTGGCCCGGAGCCTCGTGTCCAGCCGCAGCCGCTGCCTGAGCGTCACCGTCCCCGCGCTCACTCACGTCTTTTCCGACGTGTATTTTGGCGAAATCATCAGCGGCATATACCAAGAGGCCAACGAAGCGGGCTATAAAATCATGCTGGACATCGCCCAGGAATCCTTCATCGCCGAAAAGGAATACCTCAACCTCCTGCGCAACCGGCGCACCGACGGAATGCTGTATATCGCCTCCTCCATTGAGGATCGCTTTCTGCTGGAGTTTGAAGAGGAACCCTACCCCTTGATCCTGGTCAACCACTATTTCCCCGACAGCTCCCTCAATTTCATCAGCATGGATTACAATAAGGCCGCCGAAATTGCCACTGATCACCTGCTGGGCCTCGGGCATCGGCACATTGGCCTGATCATTGGCACCAACACGTTTACCGGCCTTGATTTCCGGGACACGTTTCTAGGCATCTGCGAGGATAACGGCATCGCCAAATCCGCCCTGCCCTGGATCGGCGGACGGGAATGGGACGAACAGGAAGGCTACGAGGCCGCCAAAAAACTCATGTCCCGCCATCCGGACCTGACCGCGATCATGGCCGGAAATGACCGCATGGCCATCGGGGCCATCCGTTACTTGACCCATAAAAACATCCGCGTCCCCGAGGACGTCTCCGTCATGGGCATGGACGACATTCCTTCCGCCCGCTACACCACCCCCGGGCTCACCACCCTGAAAATGGACATGTTCAACATGGGGCGACTTTCTTGCCAACGCCTGCTTTCAATGTTAAATGGTACCCAAACGGAATGCCGGGAATTGAAAGAACCCCACATGGTGCTCCGTGAATCCACCGCGCCCCCCGCCCTCTGATCCCTTTCCCAAAAAGCACCCCGTTCAACCTACAACTGGAGACATGTCATGAATTCCCCCAAAACCTTGCATAGAAAAGGCTTTACCCTGATTGAAATGTTGGTGGTCATCGCCATCATCGCCATTCTTGCCGGCCTCCTGTTTCCCGCCATCACCCGGGCCTTGGAATCCGCCAAACGCAGCCGGGCCGCTTCCGAAACCAGAACCATTGCCTCCGCCGTTGAATTGTTTTTCGACGATTACAGCTACCTCCCCGTCCCCAAAAGTGAACAGGGGTTTCCGCCGGGCACGGGCAGCATCGACGATTATCAAGAAAACAACCCCGCGTATTTCAATCAGGATGAGTCCCGCCGAATCATCCAAGTCCTGATGGCAAGGGAAACCGGTCTCCCCGCAAACTGGCAGGGCCTCAATCCCCGGCAAAAGATTTATCTTTCCGGTGAAGAGATTCAAGCCAACGGGACCTTTTTGGACCCCTGGGGCGAGCAATATTGGATCAAGCTGGACCGCGATTACGACGGCAAAATCGAGTTCCTCAGCCAACCGGAACAATATCGCGCCCGGGTCCTCGTCATCTCCTCGGGACGCACCCGCCAACTGTTCGGCGGCCCCAATAATCGCAACCAACGCGACAACATCGCCAACGTGCAATTGCAGTGGTAAACTCGATCCTGAATCCGTGGGGTTTTTGCTGCAAATGCAGTCGATCTCGCGAATCCAAGTAGGTTTTTGAAAAAACCATTTTACAAACGGGGGGAAATTCCGTACCTTTATTAAAACGTTTGAATTTTATGAAGGAGACCTGAATCATGACCCAAAAACTATTCCTGTATTGCGCCTTGGCGCTGTTCATGTTGCCCTTTCCCTGCCGGGCGGAGGTGATCCTGCAATATTTTCAAATGCCTTGGCGGTCCCTCACCCAAAAGATGCCTGAACTGGCGGAAGCCGGGTACACCGCCCTCTGGCTCCCCCCGCCGACCAAGGCCAGTGGCGGACTTTCGGTGGGCTACGATCTCTGGGATCCCTTCGATTTGGGCAACAAAGACCAACGCGGCGGCGTCCGCACCTTTTACGGCACCAAGGCGGAATTGCAGGAAATGGTGAAGACCGCCCACCGCTTCGGCATCCGCGTCTATTTCGACAACATCATGAACCACCGCGCCTTCGATGTGCCCGGGTTCAATGAAAACACCCCCATCGACATCTACCCCGGCATGAGACCGGAGGATTTTCACCTGCGGGTCACCGAGGATGGCTTTTACCGCAAATGGGACAATACCCGCGACTGGAACGACGAATGGCAGGTCCTGCATCTGGGGCTTTCGGACCTCATCGACATCGCCCACGAAGCGGGCATGGGCGGATGGAACCACAATTTCGGCCCCACCGAAGGCTCCCACCACCCCGGCATCAGTTTCGTCCGCCATCCCGACAACCCCGAGTATTATGACTATGCTCCCAACGGGGATTATGTGGGCTTCGGCAACGTGACCCAGGAGATGCTCGACGACAATCCGGGCGCCTACACCGAGAACGTGAACGCCTATTTGATGCGGGCGGTGCGATGGAAAATGCACACCACCCGCGCGGACGGACTGCGTTTGGACGCGGTGAAGCACGTTCCGGCGATGTTTTTCGGTGCCCTTCCCCACGAGGATCAGTTTCTGGGCTACACTGGAAATATCCAATTGGCCTTCACGCGGACCAGGGGCTTCGATCCGGGATTCAATCCCCGGGAAAGCCTGTTCGACATCAACAAACCGCGGAACAGCGCCATGATTTTCGGGGAACATTTGGGGACGCCGCCCGCGTTTGAACCCTACATTGACCGGGGAATGCGCCTGAAGGACGCGCCCTTGCGGGACAGCCTAAACGGCTTCCTGGGCGCGCCCTGGGGCAATCTGGCCGGGATGGATCAGCCGGGTTTCAGCGGGCATCCGGCCTTCAATCAATTTACGGGCGTAAGTTTTCCGCACAGTCACGACAGCGATTTCGCCAGTGCCCGGGAATTGCAATACGCGTATTACATGACCCGCGAAGGCTTGCCCATCGTCTACACCGACGGCTACTTCAAGGCGGGCACCCTGCAGGACAGTGGCGGTGCCTTTCCGCGTCATGCCAACACCAACTTCCTGGGGCAGTTCAACGATCCGCGCCTGCCCAATCTCGCCTATATCCGCGAACATTTCGCCCGGGGAGGTCAGATGCCCCATTGGGCGGACAACGACGTGGTCGCTTATTCGCGTATCGACAAGCGGGACGCCGGCTGGGGCATTCGGGATATCGGGGAAGGCGACGGGTTCACCATGCTCTTCATGATGAATGACAATTATGCGGACGGTCAGGCCAGAGCCATCGGCTCCCTTCCAATCGCGGCAACCCCCGGCGGTCCGGACACCTGGCTGGTGAATTATTCGACCTATGGCGGGCCCTTTGGGACGTGGGCCTCGAACATCGCCTCCGGAAATGTGGTGATCCCTCCCGGCGGGTATTTCATTTTCTCCTTCCGCACGCCGGAGGGATCGAGTCTCTGGGGAGGAAACGAAATTCGGATATATCAGGACGGGGAAGAGCCGGACACGGTGCGCGTCACCCGCCGCGACGGACCGAACGGAGACGCGCAATTTAATCCGTACGGCTTGCCCAACCGCGGGTTCCCCGAGGGGGACACCCCGGAGCCGTTCCGCTATCAGATGACCGTTCCCCGGATCACTTCCGGCGAGAATCTTCGCTTTGTGGCCCGGACCAACGGGTTGACGGAAAACGTGATGATGAAACTCAACGGGGGCATCGACCTCAATTCGCAGATGGACATGGGGGTCACGGACGTGATTGGAAACCGTGACCATCCGCCCGGCGCCACCAACGACACCTTCCTAGGTTGGGAGCAGGCCCGCTTTGTGCACCGTCAACACGCGGAAAAATTTGCCGCCGTGGACACGAGCCGCAATCAAATCGGTTCCGCCGGCGCCGAGACCTATCATTGGAACGGCGGCACGGATTTCACCATCGTCGCGGGCCCCGATGGGGTGAACACTTTCGATACGGCGGGGGGCACCCGCGCTTCTTTTGTGTATCACAATCCCACCGATGACGTGGGGGGGAACGATCCGGGACATCCCGGCGAGGATGACAATCAGTTTGAGGTCGATGCCGAAGCCATCACGGTATGGGCCAAAACCAACTCCGTGGGCGGAGGTTTTCGCATGTACGTGTATTACACCACCGACGGCAGCAATCCCGAAGGCGCGGGCGGAGAAGGCTTGGGGACCACCCGTGCGGTGGCCATGGACTACAGTCACGATGAAAGCGGCAACGACTGGTGGGGCACGGCCACGCTGCCGCTGCCGGGCGCCGGCGGACAGCTTCGCTACAAAATCGGTATTTTCCGGGATGAAGTCGAAGGTTATCCGGTCTCATCCAACTTCCCCACCGATCCGGACGCCATTGGCTTTTCGCAGTCCATGATGACCGTGTTCGAGGTGGATGGGTTTGACGCCACGGCGGTTGAATATTTCCCCCACAACGACTGGGCGACCGACACGGTGCGGACCGGTCTTCAGGAAGGCATGAATTTCATTCAGGCCAGGGCGTATTTGAACCGTTCCGATGGCGCGGCGTTGTACAACACCTTCAAGCAAACCTTTTACCTCGATCTGGAACGGCCCACCGGGGAAATCAAATTTCCCACCGCCAACGAAACCCTGCCCTCCCAGGAATACGGCGTGGTGGTGCGCACCGACAACACAGTCACCCAAGTCTGGTTCAACATCCTCGACAGCGACCCCAATAACAATGACGACGTGACCGGCAACCCCAACGGCAATGGCGAGGGACATTGGGTCCGTGCCAGCGAAGTTACCCCCAGCCTCGCCATCGATAGCGATTTCCCCCGCGAATGGCGCTTCACCTACCGCAACATTCCCTCCACCGGTCAGGCCAACATTCGCGTGCGACTGGTCGAACTCACTTCCTCCGACGATTTCGAGCTTTCCGACGAAGACGGCCACTTCACCACCCTGGAGCGCACCGTCAACACCGCCGGACCCGAACAGCGTCTCTTTGTCGCCTGGCCCCAACAGGACGGCGACACCGTGGGCGAAGGCTACGAAATGAAAGCCTATTTCAGCAAGTCGCTGGCCGACGGCACCAACACCGAGCAACTGATCGACCGCTTCACCATCCGCATCAACAACACCGCCCAAGGCAAGGGTGCCTACCGCATCGTCTACGATGAAAGCGAAGATTTCCACGCCCTCGCCTTCAATCTGCCCCAGCTCTACAATGGCGATCCCGACTACCTGCACCAGATCGAAGTCACCCACGTCACCGGCGAAGGCGTGCAACTCCAAGCCTTCCGGCAAGTACGCGCCGTGCCCGTCGGCGCCGCCCCGCAACTGCAAATCACCGACCCCGAACAATTCGACTCCAACGGACGCCAAACCGTCATCGTCCTCCCCGACGTCGCCGATCCGGAGCCGGAGGACCGCCAATACCTCATTACCGTCACCACCGACACCGACATTGACGAAGTTTGGCTGGACTTCGTCGACCTGCTGGACGGCAGCATAGCCCCCCTGGGCTACGAGGAAACCGACACCCAACGCATCTGGACCTTTCTCTGGACCCTGGATCGCCCCGGCACCTATGTATTTTATGCCCGCGGGGCCACGGACGACAATCCCGGCGAAGTCGTCGCCGAGGATTTTCGCAGCATCCCCGTGGTCTTTCGTCAGCTTGTGGTGGCCGACGGCAGCCTCGATTCCGACAACGACGGCATTCCCGACGCCATGGAAATCGAACAAACGCCCCTCCCCGAAACCGACAGCGAGGGCTGGAACAACGGCGACGTGCACCTCTGGCGCATCACCGGACGGAGCAATCCCCTCATGCCCGTCACCGACGGCGGCGGCCTCCCCGACGGACTTCAGGCCGGCTTGCAAAATCCCATTCTGCCTGGTGAAACCGACCGAACCGCGGACACCAACGGCGACGGCTTCCCCAATTTCATCTCCGACCTGGATCCGCCCATTTTCAATACCCTCGACAATGCCTGGCATCCCAGTTTTGACTTCAACCGCTCCCGCACCGATCTCATCGGCGGTTCCATGACCGACATGAACCGCGCCGACACCGACAACGACGGGCTGCGGGATTCGGAAGAGGATCTCAACCGCAACGGACGCGTGGACATCGGACTCCTCGACGGAAACGGCAAAGTCTACGAAATTCTCGTCTGGCCCAACATTCCCACCGTCTACAACACCTCCCGCGTGGACCGCGAGTCCCTCCCCTCCAACGCCGTCTTTCTGGAAACCGATCCCAACAGCGCCGACACCATCGGCGACGGTCTCCTCGACGGCCAGTCCGATCTCAGCCGCAGCGGACGCGTGGACATGTACCTCCTGCACGAGGACGAGACCCTCGAGGTCCTCGACTACACCGATTGGGACTCCCCCCACTTCGCCTTCAACCGCATGCCCAACGATCCCGAACTCATTTACTGGGACAACAATAACCCGCCCGACTGGCACGTGGAAGGCACCGAATACGCCCCCATACAGTCCCGGGCCGTTCATTACGCCGCCCTCTTTGCCGCCTACAACCGCGAAGGCACCGGCACCCTGCAGGATGCAAACGGCTGGCCCCGCCTCCTTATCACCGAAACCGATCCCCTCGCCCTCGACACCATCGGCGACGGACTTACCGACGGCTGGAAAGTCCGCCACGGCCTCGATCCCCTCGACGACGGCGTCTACAACTGGCGCACCGGCGAACCCGGCGATCCCGTCAACGGACCCGACGGCGACCTCACCGGCGACGGCATTACCAACATGCAGCACTTTATCGCCGGCACCGATCCCCGCATTCCCGTCACCGGCGTGGAACCGCCCGAAGACAGCATCACCCTCGGACGCGGCCCCGAAATCGGCGCCGTCAACGGCGTCACCCGTTACGAGGAATTCATGGAGTGGACCTGGGACGACCTCCGCGCCCTCGACGCCTTTGAAGGCGGCGGCACCAACCACCAGGGCGGTGACATCTTCCCCGCCTTCGACGGCTGGGACAGCTCCCGCGACATGACCGCTTTCTACTCCCGCGATGGCGGCGCCGTCGCCGACGGCGGGGACGGTCGCCTCTATTTCCGCGTCGATTTCCACGACCTCCAGGCCTTCGCCGAACAGGGCAACCTCGACCTCTACGTGGCCATCAACTTCGGCGACCCCTCCAATCCCCTCGGCGAGCGCGTGCTTCCCGATGAAGTGGACACCCTCACCAACATGCGCTGGCGGGCCGTGGTCGCCGTCTACGAATCCGCCTTCGGCACCGTCTACGTGGACACCGACTCCAGCAACAACACCGACACCTTCGGCCAAGACCTCTTCGCCAACGGGGTCGTGTCCCGTCCCGACTATTTTGTCGGCGCCTATTTCAATTCCGAACTCGACGCCGTCGAATTCGCCATCGACCGCCTGGCCCTCCTCGACGCGGGCTGGCTGGGCCTCAACCCCGCCGATCTCCGCTTTCAGGTCTACACCACCAAAAGCGGCACCCAAAACAGTCCCCAAGGACCCGGCGACATCGGCGGACGCAGCGACATCCGTGATTCCATCTTCAACGATTACATCGCCGAAGACCATTGGGCCGCCCAACGGGGACTGCAAGGCACCGGCAGCGTCCTGCACAACTGGATTCCCGGCGACGCCCGCGGCGGACGCGTCAAGGTCGCCCTCGTGCTGCACGGCAACCAACAGATCCTGCCCGGACAATCCACCCAGGACCTCATCAACAACAACGCCGGCGCCGGTTACTACCGTCCCATCGATGTGCACGAGGTCTTCCAGGCTCCGCTCAACCTGCACATCACCCCCACCCTCGCCACCGCCATCCAATGGGCCGCCGCCGATCCGGACGCGGAACAGCCCTGGCGGGACGGCCCCGCCTTCAACGCCCGCCTCGCCGCCCTCATGCAAGCGGGCCTGATCCAACCCTTCGGCACCACCTTTTCCGATCACATTCCCGCCTATTTCGACCTCGCCTACAATCAGGACAACGTCGAACTCGCCCACCACGTCCTCGAGGAAATTTACGGCATCGACATGAGCGGACTGAAAGTGTTCTTCCCCCCCGAACGCGTGCTCGACGCCGACGTGCTCGGCAAAATCAGGGACATGGGCTTCGAATACACCCTCGCCGACCAGATGGTCCACTTCCGCCAATGGTTTGGACGCGAAGCCGCCCTCGGCCAGGATGGCTTCCGCATCAATCGCGTCCATGACGTGGGCACCTTCGCCATCAACGACCGGGTCTCCGAAGTACGCTTCGACGTGCACGACAGCGGCGCCCCCATGGCCCTGCGTCGTCAGCTCAACCGCATGGCCCGCAGCGGCACCCAGGATCAAGTCCTGGTCATTTACAGCCGTTGGGAGGACTTCCAGGATCAAAGCAATGCCGACGCCTACGACGCCCTCGTCCGCTGGCTTTCCAACCGCGCCTGGGTCGAACTCGTCACCCTCGAAGACATCGCCAACCATAACGTGGACCTCACCGGCGACGGTCAGGGAGACGCCTGGTGGCAAATTGACCGCGGTTCGCCCCCGCTCGACAAAGTCGCCCAAGAGTGGATTCATTACGCCACCCGCGAGAATTACGACAACTGGTACGTGGGCGAGGACGGATTCCGCCAAGGGCTGCAAAACACCGTCTTCGAACGCCGTCCCGGCGAAGCCCTGCCCGCCCCCTACGGCATGCAGGCCATCGGCAGCGGGATCGTGGCCGACGCCTGGGACGCGGTCAACGGAATCCAACACCCCGATCTCCGCCTGCTCGCAGGCGGCGTCCTCCACGCCTCCACCTTCGTCACCGCCTTCCACGATCAACCCGGCGTGGACCTGCGAAAATTCAGCACCGGCGCTTATATCAACCCCGACAATGAATTCCGCGCCCTCGCCGCCTTTGCCCGCCACGCCCAGGCCCAAACCCGCCGCGCCGCCATCTACGCCCGCGTGGACCAATGGGCCTCCGGCGCCGATGCCCTCACCGAGACCCAAAGCTCCGCCGAAGACATCGACCTCGACGGCGAAAACGAATACCTCCTCTACAACAACCGCCTCTTCGCGGTCATGGAACGCACCGGCGGACGCATGATCGCCGCTTGGGTTCGTCATCCCGAAACCGGACGCGTTTTTCAAGTCGTCGGCAACCTCATGAGCTACGCCGGGTCCGACACCGAACACGAGGGCGCCAACAACGCCAACGCCCTCCGCACTTCCGGCCTCAAGGACTGGTGGGCCGGCACCGGGGATTATGTCAACGCGGTGTATGACTTCACGGCCACAGCCAACGGATGGACCGCCACCTCGAACGACGGACGCATCGCCAAAACCGTCACCCTCGGGCATGACGATGATGCATTCCTCGTGTCCTACGAAGTGGACAACACACTCAACGGCGGACAGCTTTTTGTTCGTCACGGCCTCTCCCCCGACCTGTTCGGACTGCTCGTACACGGTCAAAGCCGTCTGGGCGAAGAGACCCACGAAAACGGGGTCATGACCCTGCGACAGGGCCATCCCAACAACTTCACCGTCGATGCCCGCATCGTGTACGACCAAGGTCCGCACAACACCCTCTTCGTGCAATCCGCCACCGACGTGCCCGCGGGCGAAGACTACAGCGTCCTCAATCGACGCAACCAGGCCCAAACCCACCAAGTGGAATTGTCGGGCACCGGCACCTTTTCCTTCGCCATGGGCTTCTCCATGGAAACCGGACCCAACTTCGACTCCGACGGCGACGGACTCCCCGACTGGTGGGAAGAGCAATACTTCGATTCCCCCACCGCCGCGAACCCCAATGATCCCGCCGCCAACAACATCAATACCGTCATGCAGACCTACATCGCCGGTCTCGACCCCACCGACCCCAACGCCCGCTTCACTACCCCCGCCCCCGAGCCGCAAACCCTGGGCACCCAAACCGGCGTCTGGCTGCGTTTCCCCAGTCTCGACGGACGCGAATACGTGATCTGGTACACCGATCAGGACCTCAAAGACCCCGTCTGGAATCAAGCCGACGTCATCGACGCCGGCGACGATCCCGTGGAATGGCTCGACCAAGGCAACCAAAACCGCCCCAACCCCATCGACGTCAACATGCGCTTCTACCGCGTGGACATCCAACTGGCGGAATAAAATGCACGGAACCCTACAGGAGCGGGGGGGCCCCCCGCCGCCCGCGCGCCCCGGGGGCTTGGGGCGCCCCCGCCGCCCCCCCCCCCCCCCCGCGCCGCAGCCGGGCGGCCGGC
>JAFIGC010000107.1 GCA_020831635.1 Verrucomicrobiota bacterium
TAGGTTGATCGTTGTGGATTGGCGCACAAGTCTTGTCAGGCCTTGGGCGATGGGGTAAAGGGAGGGTATGAGTGAAAAGCGTCATCGATTGGAATATACCCTCTTTAAAATTTGCCGGGGTTTGGTTCGGATTCTGCCCATGGGGATGGCGGCCCAACTGATGTCGGGGTTGGCTTTGGGGGTGCATGAGGTGTTTGGCTGGCGAAAAGAAGAGACCCGCGCGCGGATCGCGGAGGTCTTTCCAGGGCGCAGCGCCGCCGAACAAAACCGGATCCGCCGGGAAGCGGTTCGGACCTTGGGACGCAATTTTACGGAGTTGATCAGCATGGATCACTTGGACGAAGCCTGGATGGCCGATCACGTGGATTTTGGCAATGCATTTGGAGCGGTTGAGGATGCCCGGAAAAAGGGGCGCGGGGTCTTGTTGGTGATTACCCATTTTGGCAATTGGGACTTGGCGGGCACGGTGGGCTGTGCCCGGGGCCTGCCCATGTGCTTTATCGCCCGGCAACAGAAAAACCCTTATGTCTATGCGGAACTGCAAAAAGTTCGCGAGCGGAGTGGAGGAATGGTGGTGGACCGGGATGATCCGCGATTGATCCGGCATTTGCTGGAATTTTTGGCCAACAATGGCACCGTGGCCATTCTCATTGATATTCGGGCCCGCGGGGAAGGCGAACGGTACGAATTTTTGGGAAGGCCTTGTCGGCTGGCGAATGGACTGGGATTGCTGGCGGCGAAATCCGGGGCCGAAGTCATCCCGTTTTCTTTCCGTCGGGAGGGCCGCGCGCACCATGTCTGGCAGGCCTTTCCGGCCCGGCGTTTGGCCCCGCGTTCCTCCAAAGCAGAAAAACACGCGCTTTTGCAAAGTTGCTTGGATGATTTGGGCGGGGAGATTCTCGAACATCCGGAGGGATATTTCTGGTTTAACAAGCGATGGGTGCTGGAACTGTAGTCGGCCGCCACTTGATTTTCCTGATCGCCTGAAATGCGGAAATATATTCAGTTTTGCACATTTGGCGGGCTTTTCTTGGTAAAAAATCGGTATGATTGAGGATTATTTAATAAAATGTGGTGAATGTTTAGCGTGGATTTGACAAATAAACCTTGTTTATTTACTATGGAATGAAAATTGCTGAATTTTGGTCTCATGCAAACTCCGAAAATATTGCTGATTGTCGAAGACGACGGTTCGATCCGTCGTCTGGCCCGGCGCATGCTCAAGTCGATGGAGGTGGAGACCGTGGAGGCTGAAAACGGGCAACAGGCTCTGGATGAATTGGCGAGCAACGGGGAACGGATTCACGCGGTGTTGACGGACATGCGCTTGCCGGACATTCAAGGGGATGCCTTGGCCGATTGGATTCGCCAGAAGCACCCGGGAATGCCGGTGATTTTTTTCAGTGGCAATCATCTGAATGAACAGGCGCGCGCGCGTTTGGAGGAGGCGCATACTTTTTTTCTGGGCAAACCGTTTACCCGGGAAACCCTGGCCGATGTGGTTCAAAAAGCCTTTGCCACCGTCGTTTAAGACTCCGGGGTGGCAAAGCGCCGGAGCATGTCAAACAGGACGGGGCGCAAACCCTGCAGGGCCGGGTGGCGATCCATGAGGGAAAAGGCCCGCAAGGCACGGATTTCCTCTGGCGAGAGTTGATCCTCTTCCACCCACAGTTGGGCAACCCGGCCTTGTTCGTCCTGAAAATGCACCCAGACGCCGGGTTGTCCCGCATCATCGTTGCCAGCTTGCATGTGGATGGGGACGCTGGTGCTTAAATCCAATTCGGAAAGGGGCACTTCCCGGGTAGGCCTTGTGGGGGCACCCGTGGAGCGGTTGATGCGATCGACGATTTGATCGACGCGTTCAGGGGAAATGCGTTCCAATTGCCGCTCCCGATTTTCAAGGGCACGTTCACGCTCTTCGGGTGTGCGCCCATCCCAGTCTTCACGGGCCTGCAGAATCATGTCTGACACGTTTTCGTCTTCGGGCACGGCCGGATCCGGGGGACGGGGCGCGCGCTCACGGCTTTCTTCGACACTGCGGGCAATGTCCTCGGCCCATGGCTTTTGCATGAAACGCGTCAAACGGTATCGGACCACGACAACCAGAAGCACGAGATGGAAAAACAAGGTCCAACCCACGACGGCCTTTCGATTGGCGCGAAGGCGTTTCATGAGGGATCGTCTTTTTTCGGGAGATTGGGCAGGGTAAAGAAAAAGGTGCATCCGGGTCCATCGGTGTTGTTTTGCACACCCACGCGTCCCCCCAAACGATGAATGATGCGCCTGCAAATGGACAGGCCGATCCCGTGACCCTCGACTTTCTCTCCGCCGGCGCGGGAAAACTCCTCGAAGATGGTGAGCCGAAGCTCCGGGTCGATGCCTTGGCCGTTGTCTTTCACCCCATACCAATTGTGTGTTTCGTTCAGGGGATCTTTTTGGCAAATCAATTCAATGCGCCCGGGCTTGCCGCCGTATTTGATGGCGTTGGAAATGTAGTTGACCCAAACGGCCTGAATCCAGGCCGAAAGGCCCATGGCATCGGGGAAATCCGAGGGTTTGATGAGTTTCGTGTCCGCCGCGTGGAGGTCGGTAGAGAGTGTTTCCAACGAATCGTGGACCACCGAGGTCATGTTGACATGGACGGGGCGGATCTGTTCGCGGCGCAGTTGCGAAAGCAGGAGCAGGTCATGAATAATGTGGTTCATGCGCTCGGCGCTTTGAATGATATTGTGCAAATCCTGTTGGCTGACACTGGGCAGCGAGGCTTCTTCCTCGATCAGCCGCGCATAATTCAAAATCAAATGCAGCGGATTTTTCAGGTCATGGGCCACGGTGCGGGCGTAAGCGTCCAGCGCCTCGTTCTGATCCCGCAGTTGCTCGTTGTTTTTTTGGAGATCTTCCTCCATGCGTTTCAACGCGAGGTGGGTGCGAATGCGCGCGAGGACTTCCTGGTTTTGGAAGGGTTTGGTGATGTAATCCACGGCCCCGCTTTCAAAGCCCTTCATTTTGTCTTCGAGATGGTCGAGGGCGGTCATGTAAATCACGGGAATGCCGGCGGTCTCCGGGTTTTCTTTGAGTTGCCGACAGGTTTCAAACCCATCCAGACCCGGCATCATGATATCCAGCAGGATGATGTCGGGTTGGGCATACTGCAAGCGGGACAACGCGCTCTTCCCGTCTTCGGCGACCAAAACCTCGAACCCTTTATCCGTGAGGAAGTCGTAGAGCACGTCAATGTTGGTGGGATGATCATCCACGATGAGCACGCGTCCGCTGTCTTCAAAAGTGGGGGCTTTAGTGGACATGGGTGTTTTCATTGTCAGAGATGAGGCGTTGTTCCAGCCAGTCAACGAGAGGGGACATTTGGTAATTTACGCAATGATCCAAGACAAACTGGGAGAAAAAATTGTATTCGGGGTTGTGCTGTTGCAAGTCTTCGATGGTTTCCTTGATCTTACGGACATTGCCGGCTCTTGCAAGAAAAAGGCAGTGACGAAGCATGGAAGCGGGGGGCGCCTGGATGTCTTCCAAGTCGAAGGCTTCCCGGGCGCGCTCCCGGGATTTCGCCCTTTCGCCGGTGACCCATTCCAGATTCAAGTGTTTGGCAAACAAGTTGAGCAAATCCTGAAAGCGTACCGGGCTGGTCAGCACGTCCGCGGCGCCGGCCGAGAGCGCGGCATTTCGGGCGCTGGCTTGGTGGTGGGCGGACAGAATGAACACCGGAGGTGGGGGGGATTCGTTGCGCGCATAGGTGTCCAGCAATTGTTCCAGAAATTGTATCCCGTCCAGCTTCGGGGGGCAGTGGGTAATCAGAATGGCGTCCGGCTTCATCCGGTCGCACCCGGAGAGGGCGGTCTCTTTGTCCTCGGTGTCCAAGACCCCGAATCCGGTTTGGCGAAGCAGGGGGCAAAGCACGGAGGCGTTTTCACGCCCGGGATCGAGAAGGATCAGATTCCGTTTGCCGCCCGCATAGCCCGTGACTTTTCCGGCGGGTACGATGAGGCGCCGCCCTTCGCGCTCCGGTTGGGGCAAGACAAAATGAAACACACTGCCTTTGCCAGGGGTACTTCGAATTTCCAAGGTGCTGCCCATGATTTCCAGCAAGCGATTGCAAATGGAAAGACCAAGGCCCGTGCCCTGATCCTTGCCCACGCGGGAGCGTCCCACTTGCACGAACGGCTCGAAAATTCTTTGCAGATGCTTTTCCGATATGCCGACCCCGCTGTCTTCGATTTCGAAATGGATCCCGTCATCCGCGGCGTCCACCCGAAGTTCGATAAATCCTGAATCGGTGAATTTCACGGCGTTGCTGATGAGATTGACCAAGATTTGTCGAATCCGCACTTGATCGCCCAGAATATCCTCGGGCAAATGATCGTCCAATTTCATTCGAAAATCCAAACCCTTGAGACGCACTTGATCCGCATAGGCCCCGGCCAAGCTTTGCAGCATGTCGGCGAGGTAAAAACGGGATTGTTTGATGTGCATGCTCCGGGCCTCGATTTTGGAAAGGTCCAGCACGTCGTTGACAAGTTCGAGAAGACTCTCTCCACTGCGCCGCAGGCTTTCCACAACCCCCAGGTTTTTCTCGGAAAGCCCTTTGTCCATCATCAAAACCTGGGTATATCCCAAAATGCCATTGAGCGGCGTCCTGAATTCGTGGCTGACTTGGGCCAGAAACGCGCTTTTGGCGGAAGCGGCCTCCAAGGCTTTTTTCTCGGCATAGACCCTTTCCTCGACTTCGCGGGTGATTTCCTTGTCGGCCTGGGCCAGGTTGTTCACCAGACGGTTGAGGGAGTCGGCCAATTCGTCAAGCTCGATCAGCCCCATTTCCGGAAGATGGGCGGAGAGGTCGCCGGAAGCCACGGTGGACGCCATGGCATTGATTTCCTCCAAAGAGTGGCTCAGCTTTCTGGTGAGGCGCAGGCCCATCCAAAAACTGCCGAGAATGCCCGCGCCCAGCAGCAGGCTGTTGGCCAGGCCGGTCCACCGAAAGACTTTTTGGAATTCACTGTGCGTATAGGCCTCGGGATTTTCCGTGCGGGCAATGTTTCGCAATGTGAATGTGGACACAAATCCAGCAAAGCCGATGCACAACAACAGCAGGGTATTCAGCAAAAAAATGCGGAAAATATATTTGCGGAGATTCATGTGAAGGCGGGAGGGTGGATGGGGGATCTCCGTTGAAGTGGCTTCAGGGAGCGGAATGTTGACTGGGGCCGGGGGACAGGTTGGGGATGAAACCCGAGGGGATGGCCGCGCCGAATGGCCGGGGCCATTGGGCGCCGGCCAAGCGGATGTCGTGCAAATCTCCGGAAATCTCGGGCGGCTCGTGAAGCTGCCAAGCGGCCACCACGAAAATGGACAAATGGTCGGAAGGCGCGAATCGGGCTTGGATGCAGGGTTTGCCCCGGTAGTGTTCGGTGTTGCCGGAGGCATAGGTGCGTTGGCTGGCGGGCAGTTCCCCCAGCGTCAGGGAGTCGGGCTTGGCGGCCAGGAATCGAATCCGGGCACACATCCCGTTGGGGGCGCGCAGGATCACGCCACGCTGGTCGGGTTCGATTTCCCCCTGGAGTTTGGGGTCAAAGATCCAGTGCCAATGCCAGGGGCGTTTGAGATGATCATCGATTTGGTCCAACATGGCCAGGGCGAGGGTGCTGGAGCCGGCCGGGGACCAATCGAGGCCGAGGTATCGCTCGTGGTATGCGCCGCTGGTTTTGCGCATGTCGATGCCGGCGCGTATGCCGGTGTCCAGGTTCTCCTGGAAATTCATGAACGCCAGATTCGGGGTCTTTTGGGGGAAGCTGTCGGGAAAGGCCACGCTTTGTCCGCTCCGCGCGGTGCGGGCTTGTCCGGGGCCGCAGATCCAGTCGTATCCAAAGGCGGCGAGGCGAATGCTGCCGGCATCTTCGTGGGCATGGCCGCCGGCATGGCTGTGCTTGGCGTAAAGGCCGAACACCACGTCGTTTTCATCCGCATAGCGGTTGCGGACAACCCAAAATCCTTGGCGGGAATCGCAAACGCGGGTGGGCAGGTCGATGAAATCCGGGGCGGGAAGGTCGTAGGGATAAAAGGCCCAGGCCATGGGGACGCAGGAATGGTGGCCGCCGAGGGAGGGGTGTTGTGCTTTTTCGCCCAGCGCATGATCGAACCAGGCTTTCAAGGAGGGTTGGAGGTGGGGCGGGGCAATGGCCATGCCCATGTGGTCCACGGCGCTGCATCCGGCCCCGGTGCCCATGTCGTTCCAGGAAAGACTGCCCCCGGACTGGGGGCGGGCATTGACGTTGTCATCGCGGTTTTCCCGGGCAATGAGGGCGGCGTAAAGGCTGGGCAGCATTTGGCGGAGGTTCGGAAAGGTTTCGAGCAGATCCTCCAAGCCTTGGGCGCGGGCGGCGGTGATGGCGGCCAGCAGAAAAATGGAGGTGTAGCGAATGTACCCGAGGCCTTCGTGGTACAAACCGGAGGGACCGAAATGCTGGGCGAAGGCTTGCAGGCGTCCGTAAGCCCAGGCAACCGCATCCGGGTCCGCGCCCGGGGTTTCCGGGCTGGAGAATCGTCCGGCGGCCAAAGCGGCGCAGAGGGCGCCGCCATGGGTGACCGCCCACCAATTGTTGGTCACGACGTGTGGATTTCCGGTAGTGGGCATCCGCAGTTTTTTCACCAATTGCCACAGGACCCGCACCGCTTCATCGCGGACCAAATCGTTGACCAGGTCCGAGAGAATGTCGAGGATCACGGCGCCACTCAGGGCCCATCCGGCTTCGCCCAAATTGTTGTTGGGCACGCTTTGGGCCAGTTCGCTCCATTTGCGGAGCACCTCGTTGGCGGTTTCCGCGTCCTCGTCGAGCCAGGCGCAAACGGCCTTGGGTTCCAAAGCATAACATCCGTCTTCCTCGCCGCCTTCATTTTTGGCGCGGGTTTGGGCAAGCAAAAAGTCCAGGCGGGGATCGCCTTCGGCCAAGGCTTTGCGAATGGCGTCCATGCGGGTCGGATTCCACCAAAGGGGTGGCGGGGGGGGAATGGGCATAAGCGGGTTCCTGTGGTGTGCTTGGGGATGGGTTTGGGCGTGTTATGGGAGAAGCGGTTGCAGGCCGTCCTCCGTCAGAGGCTCGACGGAGCGAGGCGACCAGCCGCGATGCCAACTGCTGTCCCCCAATTCGGTGGCCGCTTTGAGTTGTCGGGTCAGGGTGTCCGCCTCCTCCGAGCTGAGAATCACTTCGGGGCTGATCAAGACCAAAAGTTCGGTGCGGATTTTTTCGGTGCTTCTGCTCCGGAACAATGCGCCGAGAAGTGGAATGCGCCCCAACAGCGGGACTTGGGTAATGGATTCGCGTTCGTTGTCGCGCACCAACCCGCCCAAAACGAGGGTGCCGCCGCTGGGAATGGCCAGAGAGGCGTTGAGTTGGCGGGAGTTGATGTTGGGGACGTCGTTGCCATCGATGCGGGAGACCCCGCCAATGTCTTCGGTGGATTGGTTGATTTCCATGATGACCACCCCTTGGGGGCTGATCCGGGGGGTGACGGTCAGGTCGATGCCGATGTTAATAAACTCGAATTGGGTTTGCAAGGAGCCGCCAATGGTGGTGGCGCTGGTGGTGGGCACCGCCCGGCGTTCGCCCACGCGAATGTTGGCCTCGGTGTTGTCGGTGGTCATGATGATGGGCGTGGCAATGACCTTGGTGTCGCTGCGCCCTTCGGCAAATCGCAACACCGCGTCGAGATTGAAGTCGTAAAAGGAAGCGAAATAAGAAAGGCTGCCTGGACTCAAGCTCACATCCCGGTCGATGGTGGCGCCGTCCCGAAAGGTGGTGCTGGAACCGCTGAGGTTTTGTCCGCCGCCAAAGGACATGACCGGCTCCCGGATGGGGACCCCGTCAATGGTTTGCAGGTTGTTGACCATGAGCGAACGTTGCAACCAATCGATGCCGTAGGAAAAATTGTCGTTGAGGTTGACTTCCATGATGATGGCCCGGACGAGCACTTGGGAAAGCATGATGTCGAGTTTTTGGATGATGCCTTCGATCACATCGAGGTCGGCATTGCGTCCCATCAGCAGCAGGGCTCTGGTCCGCTGGTCCGCGAGGATGCGGGTGTTTTGGGAGAGTTGGCCCACGCTATCGGATCTGGCCCCGGGATCGGTGGCGGTGGCTTCTCGTTCGCGGCTGCGTTGTTCGATGAAATCGCGAATGCTTTGACCCGCGCGGGCATCCGCGTCGGTCTCGCCGTTTCCGGTTCGTGCGCCCGGTCGGTCTTCCCGTCCGGCCGCGCCAATCAAATCGTTCAGGGTGGCGGCCACCTCCTGGGCATCGGCAAACTGCAGGTTGTATATGCGGACGGTAATTTCCGGATCCACTTTTTTGTCCAGGGTTTCGATCATTTCCGAAAAGAATTTGTCGTTTTCGGGGCGGCTGATGATCAAGAGAATGTTGGTGCGGTCATCGGCTACCATTTGCACCTTGCCGCGAATCAAGCCGGGGGAAACGGCGGCGTCGCCGGAAGTTTGGGGCTGGGTTTCGCGAACCGGCGCGGAAGTTTGCGCGCCCCCGGGGCGGATGACCCCGGGAGGCGCCCTCGGGGCGGTGCGTCCGGTCCCGGCGCCGCTTTGCCGTTGAAGATCGGCTTGGCTTTCGGCGATCAATTCCTCCAGGCGGCCTTTGATCTCGGAGGCGGAGGCATGGACGATCTCGTAGATCTTCACTTCCTCGCGCAACTCGGCGGGGCGGTCAATCAGTTTCAAGATTTCCATGATGCGGCGAATGTTGTTCCGCGTGTCGGTGATCAAAACCGCGTTGGCCCGTTCGATTTGCTGGACCTTGGCCGTGGGACTCAGGCGTTCGGTAATCAGGGTTTGCACTTCACTGAATTCCAGGAAACGCAATTCAACCAATTGGCTGATCACTCCGTCTTCGTCGAGCAGGGATTCGGGGTCCCCCAGGTTCAGCTCGATCCCGGAACGGGCCACGCTGTCCGACGGCACCACCTTCACGAAATTGTCCCGAAAGGGCACCAGGGAAATGTTGTTCATGGCCAACAGGCTTTCAATGGCCTGCAGGAGTTCATCCTCGGGAATGGCCTTGCGACTGTCCAAGGTGACGGTGATGTTGCTGACCCGGGGATCCCTGAGAATCACTTTCCCGGTGCGTTGCGCGTATTCTTCCAAAATGAGGTCCAGGCCGACGTTGCGCCAGCGCGGGGTGATCAACTCGCGAGGCCGGCCCTGTTGGCCCTGTTGGCCCGGTTGGCCCGGTTGGCCCGGTTGATCGCCTGCATCCCGAATGCCGTCGGGCACTTCAATTGGGGTGTCGGGGGAGGGAAGGGTCCGTTCCGGTTGGGTGCCGGGACGCTGGATGCCGGGCGCGCGCGGGGCGGGAGGCTGCGCCATGAGCGGCAGGGACAAAACGAGGGCAAGGAAAAAGGGAAGGGATCGGGCTGGTTTCATGGCGATGGGGGCTGGTCGGGAGAGGGTGTCGCGGAATCGGTGGAGGCAGTGGTGTCTGCCGGGACACGCGAAAAGGCGCTGTCCACTATAAAGGAGCCGGTCAATTGGTTGCCGTCGCGGGGGGACACGCGGAAGCGCAGTTCGCGCACATCCATGACCGCGCCCAGGGATTGCAGGCGGATCAAAAAGCCAACCAAGGCTTCCGGGGTTCCATTCCAAGAACAACGGATGGACAATTGGTTCAGGTTGATTTCGGGCAGGGTTTCCTCCTGCTCCGGGGTGAGGCCGGTCAAGGTGAGTCCGGATTGCCGGGCCAGGGATTGAATTTGACGGGAGACATCCGAACGCACGTCCCTGCCCATGGGGTGTCGGGGCAATTGTGCACGAACCCTTTCGAGGTTTTGCAGCAACTCCGGACGGCGCATCAATTCAACTTGATTTCGGGTATACTCGAGTTCCGCGGCCACGCTCTGCCTGCGGATTTCCGCGAGCTTGGCGGTTTGATGCCCCACCAACAAATAACTCAGACCCGCAAGCACGATCAGCGCCGTGGCAATCAACAGTTGCAATTCCCTGCGCGTCATGTTCATGGCCTCGCCCCCGCCGTCCCGTCTTCGTCCTGCCAAATCCAGCGGGTCACGACCCGGAATTCGGTGAAATCCCGCTCCTGTTTGGTGTCGAAATCCTCAACCCGCAAAATCTCGGAAGCACTGAGGGTTTCTTGAAATTGGAAAAAATCCCCCCGGGCTTCCCCGCTGAAAGTGACTCCTTGGTCCTTGCGATAATGCATGTCCCGGATCACCACCCCGCCCGTGCCCGGCGCGGCCTCGGCCATCACCCGCAGCACTTCCAGCGCACTGGCGCTGCGGTCGGTGAATTGACTGAGGGAACGCACTTGCAGGGACAAATCGCGCACGGTTTCCACCGGTTGTTGTTGCGCGGCCAAATTGCGTCTGAGGGTTTGCAACTGATTTTCCTGTATTTTCACATAGACCGCGAGGCCGATGGCGCCCACCAGCCACAAGGCCGCCAAAGCCGCGCTCCAGCCGAGCACGCGTTTGCGGGTGGCCCGCATCGCCTCCTCCTCTTTCCACGCGGGAGGCGCAAGGTCCAGGACTTTGCGTTTTCCGCCTTCCAATCCGCGCAAAACCAGCCCCCGGGACAACTCGGGCAATTCCCGGAGATCGTTTTGGGTAACATGACCATCATAGGCGGCCATGATTTTTTCCGTTTCGAGGGCTTCCGGGGTTTCCGAGCGCACCCAGATGGACAGCCCGTCCACCTGTACGCTGCCGCGGTCCGCCTCCACGCCCGCCAGGGCAATTTCCAAGTCCTCCAGCAAAACCTCCGCCGGACAGCCGCGGAGGTCGCCCAGCGAAGCAAAGGCCACCGGCGTGCCGTGATCCACCACGATCAAGTGGCTATGCGGACCCTCCACGATCATGAGCAGGCGGGAGACCTCCCGGTTATGCTCGGCGAGCAGGCGCCACCAAGCCAGCACGTCCACGTCCAGGCGATGCGGAAGCAGGTGATGGGCCCGGAGCGTTTCGTGCAAGGGGTCAATCACCCCGTGACCCGCCAAGGCGATCAAAACCTTGGATTCCGTTTCCGTCGAAGAAAGAAGTTCCCAACCCACGTAGGTCCGGTCCATGGGAAACGGCGTGAGATCCTCGGCCCGCAATTCCACCATACCCTCCAGTTCCTCGGGATCGGTGGACGGGAAATCCGCCACGTGCAACAGGGTGGACTCCGCCGGGACCGCCACGTGCAATTCACTGTTCAAGGCTTTGTGGTGTTTGGCCAACAATGCGTCCGAATCCAGCGGGACATTTTCCGGCGGGGCGGAGGCCTCCGACGCGGGGGGGGCGGGCGAAATTTCGACAAACGACTCCATGCCGGAATCCTTGCGGCGTTTTCCGGTGAAGACGGTATATTCAAATCGGTGCTCGGAACAGACGAGCCCGGTGACATTCGGTGCAGACATAAATCGAAAAGATAACGATACCTTCCATCATATATTGTTCAGGGTTACAAGTCGGGAGTGTCAGAAATGCTGGAATTGCGCGACTCGGGTGAGAAAAAAACCTTTTTTCAAAAAAAGTGGACAAATAGGCTTGATCATATCCGAATTAAGCGTATGACTAGGATTACCAAGGGGCGGAAACGTTCCGAGGTTGTTATTCTCCTGTCCTCGTGTTGTTGCACCGGGCGGGTCCCGTGAAGGAGACGCGGGGCCCGCCCATTTTTACGCCCTTTTCTCTGTAAATCATGCTGGAATCCGTTAGCCTATGCTTATGATGGAACAGATTTTGAAGTCCGCGAAGGACTTGGCTTTTGAAGTGGACGGGTTGTCGTTTTCGGACCCGGTGCACACGGTTTACAATCCTTTGGGCTATGCGTGGGGGGCACATGAGGCGTATTTGCGGATGTGGCCGGAGCGGCCCGCGACTTTTTTCATGGGCATGAACCCTGGACCCTGGGGCATGGCGCAGACCGGGGCGCCTTTTGGCGAGGTGGGAATCACGACTGGGCCGGAAACGTCACCCGAACGCTTTGTGAGCAAGGCGTTTGGCATGAAAATTCTCTTGATAGACCTCAGGCCACTATGGCAGGATCACAAACAGGATTCTGAAATGGAATTTCAAATGAAAATGAAACGCACGAAATCTTCGAACCCAACCTCCAAGGAGTAAATACATATGGAAACCAACACAAAAACCGACTTGAACAAAAGATTCCGCCTGCCCGCGGAAACGGCGGAGCTTTTTGCCGCCGCTCCCTCGGTCACCCTCGCGGAAAGCACCGAACAACTGATTGAACTGTCCGTGCGCGACGCGGATGCCGAGGGCTGGCACGTGGTGTCTTACGACGTCCCCGGCAAAGGCAAAGTGGACGAAGTCCGCGTCTGCCGGGTCAAAAACGGCATCGCCGCCAATTATTTCGAGCCCTACATGCGCCGGCGCGATCCGGACTGCATGGTCATCGGAGACAAGCTGCCCACCGACAAGCCCACCTTTCAGGAGCGCTATGGCCAAAGCTTCGACACCTTGCGCTCGGAAACCTTCGCGTGGCTGAAAACCCAGGACCTGGCCTGTTTCGGCTTTATCGCCGGCATGCCCGGCAAAGGCACCGACGCCCTGGTGATCGGACCCGCAAACGCCGGATTCTTCGCCTTGGGCCTGGCCATGCTGCAAGGCATGATCACCCCGGACGAGTTGCCGGAAAACTTTGAACCCAAAGCGATCATTTACGTGGCCCCGCCCTTCCGTCACACCCATTTGGACGGCAAACAGGTGGTGGTGCACAACCGTCTGCCGGGCATGCACGAGTTGTTCAGCTACAACCTCTATCCCGGCCCCAGCGCCAAAAAAGGCATCTACGGGGTCTTGCTGACCTTGGGTGAAAAAGAAGACTGGATCACCATGCACTGTTCCGCCGCGCAAATTGTCACCCCCTACGACAACCGCATCGGCATTTCCCACGAGGGCGCCAGTGGCGGGGGCAAAAGCGAAATGTTGGAACTGCCCCACCGCCAATCCGACGGCTCGCTGCTTCTGGGCAAAAACATCATCTCCGGCGATACCCGCAGCATCACCATTCCCCAGTGCTGTCAGATTCGTCCGGTCACCGACGACATGGCCCTCTGCCATCCCACTCTGAACAAGGACAACGGCAAACTGACGCTGATGGACGCGGAAGACGCATGGTTCGTGCGGGTCAACCACATCGAACATTACGGCGTGGACCCGCATTTGGAAAAACTGACCATCCATCCGCCCAAGGACCTGTTGTTCCTGAACATTGACGCCAAGCCCGGCGGCACGGCGCTGATTTGGGATCACATTCAGGATTCCCCCGGCAAACCCTGTCCCAATCCCCGCGTGATCGTGCCCTGCGAAGCGGTGCCGAATATTCACCGTGGCACCTTGGACGTGGACATCCGCTCCTTCGGGGTGCGCTGTCCGCCCTGTACCCGGGAAAAACCCACCTACGGGATCATCGGCATGTTGCATTTGCTGCCGCCTTCCCTGGCCTGGCTCTGGCGTCTGGTGGCCCCGCGCGGTCATGCCAACCCCAGCATTGTCTCCTCCGAAGGCATGTCCAGCGAAGGGGTCGGTTCCTACTGGCCCTTCGCCACCGGTCGGCGCGTGGATCAGGCCAACCTGATCCTCAAGCAGATCCTCGACACCCCCAAAGTACGCTACATCCTCTGCCCCAACCAACACGTCGGGTCTTGGGAAGTCAGCTTCATGCCGCAATGGATCGTGCGGGAATATCTCGCCCGCCGTGGCGGTGCCAACTTCAACCAAAACCAGATGAAACCTAGCCGCAGTCCGCTTTTGGGCTGGTCTCCGAGGTCCATTCTCGTGGAAGGCAGCCCCGTCGGCAACTGGTTCTTCGATGTGTCCAAACAGCCGGAAGTCGGGGAAGAAGCCTACGATACCGGGGCGAAAATCCTGCACGACTTCTTCAAGTCGGAGTTGGAGCAATTCCTGTGCGATGATCTCATGCCCCTGGGCAAAGAAATCATCGAGTGCTGCCTGAATGGCGGCGATGTGGATGCCTATCAGGACCTGATCCCGCATCAGACCCTGCTGCCGGAAGAATAAACCGGATTCGGCAAAACCCTTCGAATATTGAAACACAAAAGACACAAAGGGGGCGTGGCGTTTTTCGCCACGCCCCTTTTTTGTGCCTTGCCAGCAAGGGGCGGGCAGGATAGGGGAAAGGGCCATGAAAGAGCCCCAAACCCTCCGGATTCACGACACCCTGACCGACACGCTGCAACCCGTCCTCCCCGCCGATGGCAAGCGGGTGGGTTTCTATTGCTGCGGCCCCACCGTCTATGCCTCCGCCCACATCGGCAATTTCCGCACCTTTATCGTGCAGGATGTTTTTCGCCGCGTGCTGGAACTCTCCGGCACCCCGGTGAAACACGTCCGCAACATCACCAACGTGGACGACAAAACCATCAAGGCCTCCCAAGACCAAGGCCAGTCGCTCAACGAATTCACCGCCTATTGGACGGAAAAATTTCACGCCGATTGCGCGGCCATGAACTTATTGGGTCCGCAGATTGAACCCGGGGCGGTGGAGCACATTGCCGAACAGATCGAAATGATCCGCGTGCTCATGGAAAAAGGGCACGCCTACCGCGCCGAGGATGGGTCCGTGTACTTTCGGGTCGAGAGCTTTCCGCAATACGGCCGCCTGTCCAAGGTATCGGAGCGCGAATTGACCACCACGACCACCGCCCGCTCCGAGGACGAATACGACCGGGATTCCCTCGCCGATTTCGCCCTCTGGAAGGCCGCCAAGCCCGAGGACGGGGACAACTTTTGGGAAAGTCCCTGGGGGTCCGGACGTCCGGGATGGCATTTGGAATGCTCCGCCATGAGCACCAAATATCTGGGGCCCGGATTCGACGTGCACTCCGGCGGCATCGATCTCACCTTTCCGCACCACGAAAACGAAATCGCCCAAAGCGAGGCCTGCACCGGGGAAACCTTCGCCCGCCTCTGGCTTCACGTGGTGCATCTCATGGTGGACGGACGCAAAATGAGCAAAAGCCTCGGCAACATGTACACCCTCGACGATCTCAAGGCCAAAGGCTTTCTGCCCGCCGAGGTTCGCTACGGACTCATCGCCGGACACTACCGCAAACATCTGAACTTCACCCTTCCCGGACTCGAGGCCGCCCGTCCCAATTTGCAACGGCTGGCCCGCCTCGACCGACAACTTCACGAGGCCGCCGGCCATCCGAAACTCCCGAAATACGCGGCCCTCTGCAAGCGGGACAACAACCCCGACGCGCTGGGACGTTTCGCCCCCGCCTTCGCATCGCTCTTGGACAACCTCAACGTCCCCAAAGCCTTGGGGGAAACCTTTCGCGCCGCCGGCGAACTGGAAAAGCAGCCCGCCGCCGCCACCGAAGCCGATTATTTCGGATTGCGGGTGCTCCTCGAGGCCCTGGGCCTGGAATTGCCGCCCGTGGAAGTCGAAGAAGCCCCCGAGGAAATTCGCGCCCTCGCCGAAGCCCGATTGCAGGCCCGCGCGGACAAGGACTTTGCCAAATCCGACGAACTGCGGGACGAAATCCTAGCCCTCGGCTGGCGCGTGAAAGACGTGAAAGGCGGTTACGAACTTGAACCCGCCTGATCCCGTACAGGATACGCCGCACCCGCCCGGCGCCTTCGAGGTGCTCGCCAAGGACCCCGAAAGCGGGGCCCGGCTCGGCCGACTCCATACCGCCCACGGCGTGGTCAACACCCCCGTGTTCATGCCCGTCGGCACCCAGGCGACCGTCAAATCGCTGACCCCCGAAGACGTTTCCGGATTGGGCTTCGAGATCATTCTCGGAAACACCTATCATCTCAACGAGCGCCCCGGTTCCGACCTCATCGAACGCATGGGCGGACTGCACGAATTCATGGGCTGGGACCGCGCCATCCTCACCGACAGCGGCGGATTTCAGGTCTGGTCCCTGGCGGACCTCAACAAAATCACCGATGAAGGCGTTACCTTCAAAAGCCACCTCGACGGCAGCCGACAATTCATGGGACCCGTGGAGTCCATGGCCATTCAGCGCGAACTCGGTTCCGACATCGCCATGCTCTTTGACGAATGCATTCCCTATCCGGCCACCCCCGAATACGCCGAAAACGCGGTGGCCCGCACCCTGCGCTGGGCCAAAGTGTGCCGGGAGCAGCCCCGCGCCCCCGGTCAGTTGCAATTCGCCATCGTCCAAGGCGGAGAATTCGCCGACCTGCGCGCCCACTGCGCCGCCGAACTCACCTCCATGGATTTCGACGGCTATGCCATTGGCGGCGTGAGCGTCGGCGAACCCGACGAATTGATTCTCCCCGGCGTGGAAGCCTCGGTGGGACATCTCCCCGAAAACAAAGCCCGATACCTCATGGGCATCGGCTTGTTGGACCAAATGCTCCAATCCATCGCCCGCGGGGTGGACATGTTTGACTGCGTCCTACCCACCCGCATCGCCCGCAACGGATCCGCCGTGACCCGTAGGGGACGCTACGCCGTTCGCAACGCCCGCTGGAAAGAAGACCCCGGACCCATCGAACCCGGCTGCACCTGCTACACCTGCCAAAAATATTCCCGCGCCTACCTGCGGCATCTCATCAACTGCGACGAACTCCTCGGCTACCGCCTGCTGACCCTGCACAACCTGCACGTCATGCAAACCGTCATGGCCGAAGCCCGCGCCGCCATCGCCGCCGGCACCTTTTCCGATTATCGCCGAAACTTCCTGGCCGAATACCAGAAAATCAACACCGATCCGGCTTGAAATTGCATCCCAACGGGATGCCACTCGTCAGACCGGGGTGAAACCCCGGGGTTTTCATCCCCACCCGAATCCGCATCCCAACGGGATGCCACTCCTCCTCTTTCCCCCTATTTTCGGGCATGTTCCATATATGAAACATGTTTCATATATGGAACATGCTCTGAGCTGGCGGCGGAAGCCCATTTTTGTCGGACCCGTCGGACCCGTCAGACCCGTAGGACAGAATGATCTCAAGGACGTTGCATCTACCGAGCGTCGGAGCCACATTGCAACAGGTATTATTCAAACTTCAGCCCTCGGGGGTAACAGCGGTTAGCCCGGGGTAAGGGAGGAACGACCGCAGCCCCGGGTACCGTCTCCAAAATGCCGAGCGCCCCGAAGGGGTGCCAGCGATCTTGGCCGTATTCGTTACGCCGCCTCCGTGCTTGCCACGGTGGGGCGACGACTCTGTGCCCGACTCATTCCCCACGGGAAGTTTACCGACCCCGAGGCAAGCACGCTGGACACGAGTTGAACCTGTTCAAGCCCGAGGAGGTTCAGGCCCAGACGGGCCGACATTCCAAAGCGAAGGCCGAAGTCCTGGTACAAAGTCAATGGGAACCGATAGGCCTGAAAGGCTGGCACCCCGTTCCCTCAATGTGCCGGCCCTTCAGGCCTGTATGTGAACAACTATACAACAGGTGTTTTTTTCGGTATTTTTCCCGCGACGGCCGACAGAAAAAACTTGAAAACGACATTCAAATGGAGGAATGTGCAATTATGAATACCGTATTGGACATGAACAGGCTGACAAAAATCGAGAAACTCCGGGCGATGGAGGAGCTTTGGGAGGATCTATCCCGTTTCGATGAAGAGTACCCATCTCCGGAATGGCATGGCGAGGTCCTTCAAAAGCGCCAAGATGCTGTTCGGGAGGGCACGGATGAGTTCATCCCATGGGAAGAGGCGAAACGGATTCTCCGGGAGAGAACAAATTGACGCTTATGGATGTCACCGCATGTTGTCAGACAGATTTCCCTATGCCGTTTATTACGAAGTCATAGGGGACCAAATACGCATTCGAGCCGTTCTCGACTGTCGCCGTGATCCGAATTGGATTCGCTCACGGATACGGAAAACAAAAGACAACAATTGATTGCGGAATCTCATTTTGTCGAGCTACATTGCGAGTTACATCGCAACAGGCATGATTTGGATTTGGAAACTCCTGCCCCGGAGGGGCAACAGCGGTTAGCCCGGGGCAAGGGAGGAACGACCGCAGCCCCGGGTACCGTCCCCAAAATGCCGAGCGCCCCGGAGGGGTGCCAGCGATGCGGAGCCTTTGCTCAACGGACATACTCACCACATTTTTCCCCGAAGGGGATATTCAACGTAGACCGTGGGCAAGGGGCGATCAAGCCCCGCCGCCCACGGAAACCCCATTCATCATTCGTTCACCCTGAAAGGGTGATTCACACCGGATCCCTTCCATTTGCCCCTTGTACACCGGGGTGAAGCATCCTTTCAGGATGCACCTCATTTCCGCCCGGAACCCAGGGGTATTTCGCTTCGCTCGAACCCCCGGCTACGTTGAACAGCCCTTTCAGGGCATAAAGCCACATTGCCAGCCACATTGCAACAGGTATTATTCAAAAGCCACATTGCAACAGGTATTATTCAAACTTCAAAGCCACATTGCAACAGGTATTATTCAAACTTCAGCCCCGGGAAACTTCAGCCCCGGGTACCGCCCCCCCCAAATGCCGAGCACTCCATAGGGGTGCCAAGATCTTGGCCGTATTCGTTACGCCGCCTCCGTGCTTGCCACGGGGGGGGGCGACCACTATGATCCCGAAAAATTTATAAGGGAAGTTTGCCGCCCCCCCGGCGGTTAGTGGGGGGG
>JAFIGC010000108.1 GCA_020831635.1 Verrucomicrobiota bacterium
TTGAACAGAAATTCGGCATGTTTTTCTCCGTTTTCAGGGTTTTTGGGCACAAAAAGCCCGTCAAAATCGACGGGCGACAGTGAGCGGTTCCGCTCAAGTATCTATAACGAATTTTCCTCGGTTATTTCGCGTAATCCGGAGCCATTTCAGACCGCATCTGAAGTGCCCTTTGTGTAGTCGCCAGTGGGCCTGAAATGGTCGCCGACGGCTGATTACAGTTATGGTTGACCTGGGGGTCCAGTGTAAATTTAAGACACCGAAAACGCGCGCAAACATTGAGGTTTTCGGGTTTTGCGTTGCACGGACCCCTACTTTCAAACTGTAATTGGGAAAACTGTACCCGAGGCCGGGCGCGTGTCCGCACGCCCCGATAAATCCATGCAAGTACCGTAAACAAAGGCGTGAACGATGCTGGAGTGGTGCGGGTCCGTTGCGGAACTGGACGACATGCCGCCCTTCCTGCGGCTGGAAGGGCTGCGTATGTACGGGTGGCGGCAGCGGCCCGACAAACTGCTCTGTCCGCCCGCCCGGGGCGTGGGTCGACACCGCGCGCGATTGAGACGGAGATACAAGCGCAAAGCACCAGTGGCACCGTCCGGGGGAGACCGCACACGATCCGGCAATCAAGGGGCGGGCGAAAGGCACTTATGCGGATCCTCGGGCAAGACAATGCTTGCAAAAAATGGATATTTGATGTGTAGGAAGGTTCAATCACCCATCACACCCGGTTTGGGCGAAATCCTTGAGGGGGGGGCATTTTGTCTGCAATTGCAGACAAAAACGCATGCCGATTCACCCGCTGAAACTTACCCTGTGCCGGATGACCCAAGACCTTTTCATACGCAGGTCACTACGTACTCCGGTTTTAAAAACGGCAATCGGAAGTTATTGACTCTTGTCCTGTTTCGGGATGTCGCTATAGGTTTAGAAGATCCCATGCCACAAAACACACTACCCCTTTCTCAATTGGAGTCACACCTCTGGAAAGCCGCTTGGTTGCTCAAGGGGCCCGTGGATGCTGCGGATTTCAAGACCTACATTTTCCCGCTGCTCTTCTTCAAACGCCTCTCCGATGTCCATGACGAGGAACACGCCGCCGCGCTGGAGGAATTCGACGGCGATGAGGAGGCCGCGCTGTTCCCGGAGAACTACCGGTTTCAGGTGCCGGAGGACTGCCACTGGCGTGACGTGCGCAAGGTCGCGGTAAATGTCGGACAGGCGTTGCAAACCGCCCTTCGCGGCATCGAGCAGGCAAATCCACACACGCTGTACGGCATCTTCGGCGATGCGCAGTGGACGAACAAAGACCGCCTTCCAGACAAACTGCTGCGCGATCTCATCGAGCATTTCTCCGCGTTGCCGCTGGGAAACAGCGCCGCCGAGGCGGATGTCCTCGGGCAGGCGTACGAGTACCTCATCAAACAGTTTGCCGACGCCACGAACAAGAAGGCGGGCGAGTTCTATACCCCGCGCTCCGTGGTGCGGCTGATGGTGAATATCCTCGATCCCCGCGAGGGGGAGTCCATCTATGACCCCACCTGCGGCACTGGCGGCATGCTGCTGGAAGCCGTCCACCATGTGAAAGAGACGCATGGCGATGTTCGGACGCTCTGGGGCAAGCTCTACGGACAGGAGAAAAACCTCACCACCTCCGCCATTGCCCGCATCAACCTTTTCCTGCACGGCGCCACCGACTTCCAGATCGTGCGCGGCGACACCTTGCGGAATCCCGCCTTCTATTCGGGTGACAACCTCGCCACCTTCGATTGTGTCATCGCCAATCCTCCCTTTTCCCTGGAGAAATGGGGGGAGGAGGTCTGGACCAGCGATCCCTACGGACGGAATTTCGCCGGCATGCCCCCGGGCAAGAGCGGCGACTATGCCTTCGTGCAGCACATGATCAAGTCCATGGCCCCGAAGACCGGGCGCATGGCCGTCGTCCTCCCGCACGGAGCCCTCTTCCGCATGGGCAAGGAAGGCAAAATCCGACAGAAACTCCTCGGCATGGACCTGCTGGAAGCCGTCATCGGCCTCGGCCCCAATCTCTTCTACGGCACCGGCCTCGCCGCCTGCATCCTCGTCTTCCGGCAAAAAAAACCGAAAGACCGCAAAAACAAGGTACTCATCGTTGATGCATCCAGGGAGGTCAAAACCGGCCGCGCCCAAAACGAAATGCTCCCAGAGCACGTCGACCGCATCCACGGTTGGGTTCGCGACTTCCGGGATGTCGAAGGCATTGCCCGTGTCGTGCCGCTTGACGAGATCGCCGCCAACGATCACAACCTCAACATCCCCCGTTACGTCGAACCGAAAATCGAGCAGGAACTTCTCACAGTGGAGGAAGCGATGAACCGGCTGCGCAAAAGCGCGGAGGCCGCGTTTGCCGCGGAGGAGAGGCTAGTCGCATTATTCAAACGGGAGGGGTTGCTGCTATGAGCATGATACCGCCACGGCTTCAACAGATTCTTGACGGACTCGAGGATGAAAACTGCGAATTCAAAGAGTGGAAAACCAAGGATGATTTCGACGGCCTGACGAAATACACCTGTGCGCTCGCCAATGAGGGCGGAGGTAAAATGGTGATTGGCGTTTCTGACAAACGCCCCCGGAGAATTGTCGGAACCCGTATTTGGCCGCAGATGGAAGTAACCCGAAAAAGCCTGAACCGGCGGATCCATTTGAACACCCAGTGGGAAGAGATCATAACCCCTGGAGGGCGGGTATTGGTGATCACCGTTCCCCGGCATGCGTACGGGCTCCCGGCGGCCTGGGATGGACGTGCCTGGATGCGGGAAAATGACAGTTTGGTGCCCCTGACGGAAGCCCGGCGAAAAGAAATCTGGGAGGAAGTCGGAAAAGATTTTTCCGCAGAAATTTGCCCCGGACTCTCGATAGGCGACCTGAAACCTGAAGCAATTGAAGCGTTCCGAGGGGCCTGGGTGAATACTCTTCGGGCTCGTCGCGAGGAGGCGATGCAACGTGATGCCGAACGGGTCGAACGACTTCAGCATGAACAACTCCTACGCGACACCGAGTTGCTGAACCCCGATGGCACTTTGGTGAACGCGGCATTGATTTTGTTTGGCACACGACAGGCCGTGCGAAGACACTTGGCACAGGCGGAACTGATTTATGAGTTTCGGAATACCCCCGCTTCGGGACCCGCTGACCTGCGGCTTGAGTTCCAGGAGGGATTTTTTTCATGGTACGACCTTCTCTGGCAAAACCTGAATGAACCAAGCCGCAACCCCCGCCAGACGTTCCAAACGGGGCTCTTTGTTCGACAGTTGCCCTCTTTTGCGGAGCGTCCGGTTCGTGAAGCCATCTTGAATGCCGTTTGCCACCGGGATTATCTCCTGGGAAACAGCGTATTTCTCAGGCACACACCCACAACGCTTATCGTGGAAAGTCCCGGAGGGCTGCTGCCACAGGTTACGGTGGAAACCCTACTCGACCGACAGGCCACGCGAAACCGGCGCCTAGCCGAAATTTTCCAGCGCTGCGGCATGGTTGAGCGTTCGGGACAGGGAATGAATCTCATTTACGAAGATGCCATCACCAGCGCCAAGCAGCTGCCTACCCCGGACGCGGCACCCTATCAATTCAAACTCAGCCTGCATGGTGTTGTCCAGGACCCTTCCTTTCTTGCCTACCTGGAGCGGGTGGGACAGGAAAAGATGCGGCTTTACGACACCGCCCATCTCCTGGTTCTGGATGCGGTGCGGCGCGACACGTCTATCCCGGATACACTCAAACCGCTGGTGGACCGCCTTGTAAGCGACGGCCTTCTGGAAAGGGTCAGCCGCGGGCGGGGTTCCCGCATCATCCTTTCCCGTACATTCTCGCACGCCATTGGCGAATCGGCCGCCTACACCCGGCGCAAGGGACTGGACCAGGAAGAGTCGAAATTGCTTCTGCACAAGCATCTCGTACACAAAGGCGAGAGGGGTGCTCTTTTGGATGAGCTTGGTGAAGTCCTCCCTTCGAAAACAAAAAGACAAGTACAGCATCTTCTGCGTCTTTTGGCTGAAGACGGCAAGGCGACCCCTCCTCGTCGTGGACGTGGAGGTCTTTGGAAATCAACATCTTCCGAACTTCAACCTCCTCCGAAAGATTAAACACCAACCCCGCTCATGTTCAATTCCGTGTTTAATTCCGTGTTTAATAACCCATGACCCGCATCACCCAACAACAGCTTGAATCCTACCTCTGGGGCGCCGCCGTGCTCCTGCGGGGCACCATTGACGCGGGGGATTACAAGCAGTTCATTTTCCCGTTACTTTTTTACAAGCGGCTCTGCGATGTTTTCGATGAGGAGACGATTACGGCTTTGCGGGAGTCGGGCGGGGACGAGGATTTCGCACTCTTCCCGGAGAACCATCGCTTCCAGGTGCCGGCGGACGCGCATTGGCGGGAGATACGGAAAGTCAGCCGGAATGTGGGCCGAGCCTTGCAACAGGCCATGCGGTCCATCGAGATAGCCAACCCTGACAAACTCTTCGGCATTTTCGGCGACGCGCAGTGGACGAACAAGGACCGTCTGTCCGATGCCATGCTGCGCGACCTGATCGAACACTTCTCCTCGCTCGAACTCACCGTCGCCAACCTGCCCGAGGACGAACTGGGCCAGGGCTACGAGTATCTCATCAAAAAATTCGCCGACGACTCCGGCCACACCGCCGCCGAGTTCTATACCAACCGCACCGTCGTCCACCTCATGACCGAGATGCTCGACGTGCAGCCCGGCGAATCCGTCTACGACCCCACCTGCGGCTCCGGCGGCATGTTGCTCTCCTGCATCGCCCATCTGCGGAATCAAAAAAAGGAATGGCGGAACGTGAAGCTCTACGGGCAGGAGCGGAACCTCATGACCTCCTCCATCGCCCGGATGAACTGCTTCCTCCACGGCATCGAGGATTTCCGAATCGAGCGCGGAGACACCCTCTCCGAGCCGAAACTCGTCGAGGGCGACCGCCTCATGCGGTTTGATGTGGTGTTGGCCAATCCGCCCTATTCCATTAAACAGTGGGACCGCGACGCCTTCGCCTCCGATCCATGGGGCCGCAACCTTTTCGGCACCCCGCCCCAGGGCCGTGCCGACTACGCCTTCCAGCAGCACATTCTGGCTTCGCTGAAGGGATTCAGCGGAGCCGGATCCCTCACCCCCGGCCCCTCTCCCAGGGGGAGAAGGGGGAGTAGTGTGAAAGAATCGGCCACGGGCCGCTGCGCCGTCCTCTGGCCCCACGGGGTACTCTTCCGGCAGGAGGAAGCCGACATGCGCCGCAAGCTCATCGAGGCCGACCTCATCGAGTGCGTCCTCGGTCTCGGCCCCAACCTCTTCTACAACTCGCCCATGGAGGCCTGCGTCGTCGTCTGCCGCACACAGAAGCCCAAGGAGCGGCGGGGAAAAATCCTCTTTATCAACGCGGTGAACGAGGTCACCCGCGAACGCGCCCAGAGCTTCCTCACCGATGAGCACCTCCAGCGCGTCGTCAACGCCTACCGGGACTTCAAAGATGAACCCGGCTTCACCCGCGTCGTGCCCATCGAAGAACTCCGGGCAAAAGACGGAAATTTGAGCATTCCGCTCTATGTCGGCGGAGAAACGCAGGCCCAAACGGACGCCGCCGCCGAGACCGCGGCCACGGCACTGCCCGATTCGCTCAACGCTTGGCTTGAAAGTTCCCGCAACGTGCGTAATGCATTGCAAAGTCTCATCGGAGACAACTCGTTATGAGCGAATCAAAGCCAAAACTCACGATTCTGGTTTCCTCGACCGTCTACGGCATCGAGGAACTGTTGAACCGTGTGTACACCCTGCTCACGAGCTACGGTTACGAGGTCTGGATGTCGCACAAAGGCACGGTGCCGGTTCGCTCGGATCGCACGGCCTTCGAGAACTGCCTTGCAGCCGTGGACAAGTGCGACCTTTTTCTCGGTATCATCACGCCCTGCTATGGAAGCGGCCAGGATCCAAATAAACCGGAGGAATTGTCGATCACGCATCAGGAAATGCGCCGGGCAATCGAACTGAAAAAACCGCGATGGATTCTTGCGCACGACCATGTCGTGTTCGCCCGCAGTTTGCTCGCCAATTTGGGTTTCAAGCGCAAGGCTGGCAGGAAGAAGCTGACACTGAAAAAGAAGCCCATACTCGACGATTTGCGGGTTCTCGATCTCTACGAGGAGGCGACCATCGACGCGGAGGAGGCCCCGTTGGCGGACCGGGATGGCAATTGGGTCCAGAAGTTTCAGAACACCGAGGACGGCTCGCTTTTCGTCGGGTCCCAATTTTTTCGGTATCAGGAAGTGGAGCAATTCATTCAAGAGAACTTCGCCAGCGGTTCGCCACTGCCCCCGAAAGGAGATCAGGCATGAACCCCGAAAGCATTCAGGAGATGCTTTCCCTTGGTGAAGGGCAGCGCGTCGAATTCAAATCCTCGATCTCCAACGTGGATGCCCTTGGTGGTGTCGTGTGCGGTTTCCTCAACACCCACGGCGGCTATCTCATCTGCGGTATTCAGGAGCCGGGCAAAATCGTGGGTGTGGACGATTCGGAAAATGCCGTTGCGACACTGGAACGACGGCTTCACGAAGGCATTTCCCCCAAGGCGTTCGTCTCTGTTGAGATTCGGAATTTGGAAGGCATGCCGATCCTCGTCATCGAAGTGCCTGCCGGGAAGGATGTCCCCTACGCTTACAAGGATTTGATCTACCTCCGGGAAGGTGAATCCACCCGGCGGGCGGATCCGGCGACGATCCGCGATATCGTCATGCGCCGCCAGATCGAACCCGAACGCTGGGAACGCCGATTCTCGTTTGCCGATCTGGAGTCCGATGTTGATCCGAAAGAAGTCCGGGCGGCCGTGACCGACGCGCAGAAAGTCAGACGCGCGTTTTTCCGCGATGCTTCGCAACCGCTCATGGTGCTGGAAGATTTCGCAGCCGCCAAATACGGACGTCTCACCAACGGTGGTGACGTGCTTTTCGCCCGCAATCCTGCCGCCCGTCTACCGCAAATCCGCATCCGGGCCATACGCTACAACTCGGACAAGGCCGGAGACAAATTTAGCGACATGAAGTCCTTCGAGGGACCACTACACGGCATCTTCGAGGAGGCTTACACCTTCATCGTCCGCAACACGCCCAGCGTTGCCCGCTTCATCAAGGGCGACCCCAAGCGGCAGGATTCGCCCCTGTATCCCGAGGACGCTGTGCGGGAAGCGTTGATCAACGCGCTCGCGCATCGAGACTACAGCGCCGCATCAGGTGGCGTGAGCATTCACGTCTTCCCTCGACGACTGGAAATCTGGAACTCCGGCCCTCTGCCGGATGGTGTCACCGAGGAGGGACTGCTCAAGGGGCATATTTCCGTCCTCCGCAACCCCGACATTGCCCATGCACTTTACCTCCGAGGCCTCATGGAGAAGGCCGGACGGGGCAGCGTGCTGATGGTACGGCAATGCCGCGACGCGGGCCTTCCGGACCCGTTTTGGAAGTCCGACCCAAATCTCGGAGTCACCGTCACCTTCCCGGCCCCGGAAGTCACCCCGGAAGTCACCCCCGAAGTCACCCCCGAAGTCACCCCCGAAGTAATAAGGATGCTTGGAGTCCTCAACCGTGACATGAACCGGACTGAGATCATGGCCGCACTTGGGTTGAAGGACGAAAAGCACTTCCGTGAGCATTATCAGCAAGCAGCCGTTGGTGCTGGACTTATAGAGATGACGATTCCCGATAAGCCCAAGAGCAGCAAACAGCGCTACCGCCTCACAACCCTCGGCAAAACCATTCTCAACCAAGCCAAACCGTGAAATTCCATACCCAAATGTCTCCAAAACAATCACATAACCACGATTCCATACCCGCCATGCCGATTGCCCTTCACGAGACCCTTGCTTGACAAAAGTCGTAAATGCTACTATGAAAAGTATCAAATGACAGATAAAATTAAGACAACAAAATCGAAAAAAGCAGTTTTGAGAAAATCAGTAACAAGAAAAAAGGCTGACAGAAAAAAAAATGTTCGTGTAGGGCTGCACCATCCTAAAATCCGATTTAAAACGGTGCATGATAGTACAGGAGTGGTTTCAAACTGCATTGAGGGCACTTCCGGAGCCGGGCCGCAGATGACCGCCTCCATGCTCATTCATTCCGTGACGGCGGGTCTTCCCGTTGGCGAGTTGGACACGCTACGCAGCAACCTCGATCTGCCAATGGAACGTCTGGTTCCGATGCTGGGTATTTCGAAGGCCACGTTTCATCGCCGCAAACACGCCGGGAGGCTGGATGCCGCGGAATCCGAACGCGTGGTGCGTTTTGCCCGGCTGCTCGGCAAGGCGTCGTCTGTCATGGGCTCCATCGAGAATGGCCGTCGATGGCTCACCTCCCCGCAAGTCGGTCTGAATGATGAGATCCCCTTGGAGTATGCGGAAACAGAGGTGGGCTCCCGTGAAGTGGAAAACCTCCTCGGCCGCATCGACTACGGAGTCTATTCCTGATGAGGCGCGCCTGGCGGATCGTGAAAGAAAAGCACGCCGCCAGTGCTTTCGACGGCGAGGGGGCATGGCGCTACGGCGGTCGATGGAACTCGCAGGGCACACGGGTCGTTTACGCCAGCGGCACCAAGTCGCTGGCCGCACTCGAAAATCTGGTACACCTCAATCCACCTGTGCCGTTCAGATATGTGGTTATTTCGATTGAGTTTGACGATACACTAGTGGAGAAATTCAAACTTTCCGACCTGCCGGCGGAATGGACCGAAGAACCTCCGCCGCCATCAACCCAGGTGATCGGCGACCAATGGGTGAAAGAAGCCCGTTCCGCCGTGCTCGAACTGCCCAGTGTCATCATTCGCGACGAACCCAACTACCTGCTCAACCCGGCGCATAGCGACTTCAAAAACATCATCCTCGGCACCCCGGAACCCTTTTCATTTGATCCCCGTCTGCTCTGACCTCCCCATACCCCCTTTCTTACCTTCATGATGCTGTCACTCCCCAATGTTCAACTCTACCCCTGCATTAGCAGACCTATGCCCATTGGGAAAATCTGGACGATGAAAAGGAAATCACATATTCCACTCTTTTTTGGTGGAGTAACTTGGGCTCTAACAACGATTGCCAAAATGAAGTTTACCACTTTGCAATCCTTATTTTTGATGTCCTGGATAAAATATTCCGACAAGATTCGGAAAGCGTTGATAACCATTTTGGTGGGATCCTTATGAGTAAACTCGTGGAACTAGGCGGCTTCACTCTGGATATGGGAATGGTCGTCAGACAATTAAAACAAGATCTTCGAGATGACTGGTATCCTGATCCACTCAACTACGAAGACCTACTTACTCCAGATATTTCTGGCGGTATATTAGAATCATCATTTGAAAATCACCACGGACAGTTCGTTCCGGAGGAGAGATTAGAGCTTAACATCCCCAAACGAGGTTTTGTGCTTCGCTATTCTCTTGAAATGAGTCCCAAAGACCGACTCTATTATCAAGCTCTAGTCGGCTACCTTGTGCCTTATTACGATCCTCTACTCCCTAACCAGATTTTGAACCATAGGCATGCGATTGGTGGCAACCGCGCAGGTCGATATCTCTTCAAGCAGCCAATTGAGCAATGGGGGCACTTTCAAGGTTACGTCCGTGAAGAAGCGAAAGCACGTCCAGTTGTGCTAATCACAGATGTCCAAAACTACTACGAAAACATCTCCGTTGAAAAAATTCTTAAGGTTCTCGAAAGCAACGTAAGTCAAGTAAAGGCAGATGGTGCGGAGAAAGCACGAATCCGTAGAATCATAGAAGAATTAAATCGTTGCCTCGCAAACTGGTGTTACACGCCGGCATACGGATTGCCTCAGAATAGAGATGCATCCTCATTTTTAGCAAATCTTGTTATGTTGCCAGTCGACCAAGCCATGCTTAAACGAGGATACGGCTATTTCCGATACATGGACGACATTCGAATAACCACAGGATCACGCTATGAAGCGCGCGCTGCTCTGCAGGACCTCACTATGGAACTGCGCAAATTGGGACTTAATGTGAACGGGCAGAAGACCAAGATTTGGGAGCCCAAAGATGACGGCTATCATGAGGCGCTTGGCAAAAATACTCCTTTGCTCGCACAGATTGACAGCATGTGGCGATCAAAATCACTTCCCGTTATAAGGAGATCGTTTAAACCACTTCAAACACTTGCGCAGCAACTGATTCAAAATGGAGAGACTCAGGAGCGGGCATTCCGTTTTTGCATGAAGCGTTTCGAGAATCTCGCGCTTTGTCCGGAACTTGGGGTTCCAAAGGCGTTTTTCGACCCCCTCGCAGATCTCTGTATTAGGCAGCTTGATGCCCAACCATTTAGTTCAGATCAAATAGTACGGTTTTTGAAAGCCGTCCCAACCTCCAACGAACAAATGAAACTTGTGGCATCACTTTTGGCCGACGAAAAGCGTGCTGTTTATGACTGGCAGAAATATTTGCTCTGGCAGTTGCTTGTCCATAAAAAATATCACGATCCGAATATGTTATTGACGGCAAAAATGCGAATGGAATCCACCACGCAGGAAGCTGACCGCGCAGGCGCAGTTCATTACCTAGGTGCAATGGGCGATCAATCTGATCGACAAGGAATCGCCAAGATGTTCAAAAACTTCAATAACCATCTGGTGCAAAGAAATGCATTAATCGCTATTCATGAAGTAAAATATTCCGAAGGAATAAAGCAGAATGTCGTAAAACACGTCCTCCCCAGTTTGAAGGGAACCTACCAACGTGTACGTGACGGATTCATGTCTCAGTATTACCGGCCCTTACCTCCAATTTCCGCCCTCAATATTTACGACGAGATGAGCCCCTATGACTAGTACTCCAAAATACATATTCCTATTTCATTATACACCCCCTACCGATTTCGAGGTGCAGCCTACTCTTCTCATGTCCGATGAAAGCGGCATGGTGGAACGGTGGACACTTGAACAACTGTCCGAGTGCCCGAGTCAGATTGTTACCCACTCGTTCTCACTCCTCGTCGATTGGCTTCGTTTACGAGGCTTGCAACTGCCGAATATCGTCATCGATCTGGAAGTGGCCGCAAAACTTCTCACTGGTCGCCCAAAATCGGAATTTGATATTGAACGTCCGTGGGACATGACAGGCGTTTTACGCCCTTTGTTTCCAATAAACTGTGATGGGCATCTATTACGGGCAACGCTTGCGACACACCTTGCGAAGCCAGAACTTAGCGAGTTTGGCAACCTTAGATGGATGATGGTAATCGCAAAGGGTATGCCTTCACTTTGGAATACAACAATTGAGGGCCTTAAGTCAAAAGGGGAGTATGAACGATTCTTTAATTTCGAAGTCCCTGCTTACAACACAATGCTATGCGCCCAATACAGAGGGATACAGTTAGATGAAGAAATCCGGGACGGGTTCCTTGATGAAATAGAGAACAGCTATCGACATGCTCATTATGCGCTTTCGATTACTAAAAATATTGACGTTGATCGAGCGTTGGAAGATGCCGAATATCTTTTGGAAATCCTTGGGCTACAGAAACGGAAAGCAGATGATCTTCCGGACATTCAAGATCTGGTCGTCGCGAGAGAGGAATTTGACGAAACCTGCCGATTACTATGCGAGGTGCTCAGTGCTCGCCGTAATAAGGGGATTTTGCTGCGTAGTTTTAGCGCCGAACAAGGAATATGCTTTCCAGTTTTTGATACGATGGGGACTGTCACTGGACGGATACTGACTATCGATCCGCAACTTCAGCATCTCGCAAAAAAATACCGAACTATTATACGCCCAAGACCAAACTACCGACTTGGGTATTTCGATTATTCACAGTTCGAACCAAATATCATGGCGAGTATTTGTAATGACCCTCAATTACTTGAACTCTGCAAGGAAGGCGATCTTTACGAAAAGCTGTCGATGGAGCTATTTGGATCGAATCACCAAAGAAAGGTATGCAAAGTGATGTTTCTTGCCTACTCTTATGGTAAAAATATTTCACACCTTTCTGATTTTATGTGCGGATTGTTACCATCTAAAAAAGTAGCAAATTCCGTTATCAAAGACAAATTTCTCCCTTTATTTGCCGGTGTTGAAAATTGGAAAAAAGAGATACATTCGACTTTGAAAAGAGACGGGAGGATTGGAACTCTTCTTGGTAATTATCGTTATAGAACAAAAGAAGGCGTACTTGATCGAAAAGAAATGCGATGGGCAACGAGTCAGGTTATTCAAGGAACAGGATCTCTCATCTTAAAACGACTGATAAACCGGATTACTACTGAGCTACCTCATGTGGCTATACTATTGCCAATGCACGACGCACTCTTATTAGAGATACCAGAGGAAGGGGCTGATATTTCAGTCCATGCACTCACCGAACTTTTCCAAACTACTTTTGTCGAATTTTTCAAAGAACTTGAACCATCAGTTTGCCAAAAACCATTCTCTAATTTATGACTAATTCCTCACAAACCTTGTTATCAGTCAGGAATAACCCCGACTGGGCTTCCCTCCCGCTTTTCGACCGCAAAGGATGGAAGCGCGTACGGTTTGGCGACTTTGCCCAGAGTATTGGCGAGAGGGTGGAGCCGAAGGATGCGCAGGAGGCGATTTATGTGGGGCTGGAGCATCTGGACCCGCAATGCCTTCATATCCGGCGCTGGGGGAAAGGCAGTGATGTCACGGGCACGAAGCTCCGATTCCGGAAGGGTGACATTATCTTTGGCCGTCGGCGAGCCTATCAGCGGAAGCTGGCAGTGGCGGAGTTTGACGGCATCTGCTCTGCCCATGCCATGGTTGTGCGCGCCAGACCGGACATGGTGCTGTCCGAGTTTCTGCCCTTCCTCATGATGAGCGACCGCTTCATGAACCGCGCGGTCGAAATTTCCGTCGGCTCACTCTCTCCCACCATCAACTGGAAAACCCTTAAGCTGGAGGAGTTCGACCTCCCGCCGCTCGACCAGCAACGCCGCATCGCCGAAATCCTTTGGGCGGTGGATGAGGTAGAACAAACTCACCGTATTTCTGCAGAGGAAGTCGTGTTGAGTGAGAGGGCTTATTACACAAAATATTTCGGAAAACTGTTTAATGAGAAAAAGGTTGTTCGGCTCGGAGACCTGTCTGAGTTCATTACGAGCGGTTCTCGTGGATGGGCTGAGCATTATAGCGCGGTGGGGCCATTGTTTATACGATCCCAGAACATCCGCGATCAATTGCTCGATTTTGCTGACCTCCAACGCGTCCGACCTCCTGACGGAGCAGAAGGAGAGCGAACTCGAACTCAAGCTGGTGATATTGTCATTACGATCACAGGAAACAGCGTTGGCAATGTGGCTTACATTCCTAACTCACTCGAAGAGGCTTATGTTAGTCAACATGTCGGATTGGTGCGACTTAACGAACCAGACCGCCACCGAATGATATCGTCCTTTTTCGGTAAGAATGGACCCGGCAACGATCAAATACTGAAAGCCCAGTATGGATTAAAGCCCGGTCTGAATTTGACCGCACTTAAGAACTTTTTGGTGCCATGCCCTACTGAAAATGATCTTCAAGAAATCAACGAGTGTATTCTGAACTATGACGCTCTCCGGTCGGATTCCCAATCTCATCATCAAGCAACAATGGGACTAAAGTGCAGTATCAACAACACCTTTCTGTCTGCATCATGACCTTCACAGAATTCAACCCCGCCGAGCATAACCTATGAACAAGAAACTCTCGCCAGCTTTCGTCGAATTGACCCAGGACGCCCTTCTCAAGGCAATTTGGTTCAAGAGCAGCTTGCGCATGTTTCTGACTCAACACAAAATTTCTGATTCGGCACTTGCACAATTGCATAATGACCAGACCAAACGCGATTTTATTGTTTGGCTTTGGCCAAAACTGGTGAAAACCGAAAAGGGACAGAATGCAATTTTGGCAATGGCGAGATCTCTGGCGGAGATGAAGCATTTCCCTGACTTGGAGCGGAAAGAGGACACCAAACAACGGATTCCAGAGGCCGTTGAGGCAGTGAACCGTCTGCGAAAGGCCGTTGCAGAGGTGAATGGGACCATCCGCGAAACAAAAGCCTCTGAAGCCAGGCGAAAGGCCGTGATGGTAGAGGTCTCCAAGAGACTTGCCACTCAGCAATCACTCGAAAAGCTCCAGACTGCTTTGACTGGCATCACCGGCAAAATTGGAACCCAGGAAGGCGGATATGAATTTGAAAAATGGATTTACGACTTGGCCATTTACTATGAACTTGATGCACGACCGGGATACAAGGCAGCGGGACGTCAAATTGACGGTGCCATCACGATAGAAGGAACGACCTTCCTGATCGAAGCCAAGCTGGTTCAGGAGCCAATAGGTTCCCCGGATATCGACATTTTCATGGCAAAAATTGAATCCAAGGCGGACAACACCATGGGCCTTTTTATCGCGTTGTCAGGCTTTAACGAAGGTGCGAAACGTGCCGCCTCAAAACAGCGGACACCTATGCTGCTATTGGATTCAGGGCACATTTTTCATTTGGTTTTGCGAGGTGTTATGACGCTACCTCAAGTGGTATCCCGGGTCAAACGCCATGCTCACCAGACGGGTTCATCTTACCTTAATGCATCGGAGTTTTGACCATGAGCTTCAACGAATCCAATACCGTCGAACAAATGATCATTGATGCGGCCCGCAGCCTGCATCAACCCTCACCCCAACCGTTTTCCCATGGGGAGAAGGGCTTGTTGACGGGCGAACCGCCGCCGGGATGGAAATCTTCATTGGGCAAAGAATTCAAGCCCGCGAAATGGACTTTCGTGGAACCGATGAAGGTTCCGCGTCAGCCGAACGAGGTGATGGTGGAGGCGTGGGTGCGGGAGGCACTGATCGCCCTGAACCCGGAGATTGCGGCCCAGCCGGATCGGGCGGACGAGGTGATCTACGCCCTGCGGGCCATCCTCCTCGCCGTGGGCGGTGACGGTCTGGTGCGGGCGAATGAGAATTTCACCCAGTGGCTCCGCGGGGAAAAGACCATGCCCTTCGGCCCCAACGGAGAGCATACAGCGGTCCGGCTTATTGATTTTGGCAATCCGGGCGAAAATCGACTGACGGTGACAAACCAATGGACATATGCGAGGCATACCCTCACCCCGCCATCCGGGCACCCCTCTCCCATTGGGAGAGGGGACGGGAGAGAGGGTCAAGGCATTGAAAAACGCTTTGATGTGGTTTTTCTCGTCAACGGACTGCCCCTGGTGATCGGCGAGGCGAAAACCCCGACGCGCAGTTCGGTGACCTGGTTCGACGGGGCGTATCAGGTAAATGAAATCTACGAGAAGGAGGTGCCGGCGATGTTTGTGCCGAACGTGTTCTCGTTCGCCACGGAGGGGCGTCTTTTGCGCTACGGCAGCGTCCGCATGCCGATTGACCTCTGGGGGCCATGGCGCGACGACGACAACCAGGAGGAGGGAAACTTGGATTCGGTGCGCAAGTCGGTCGAGAGCCTCCTGCGCCCGGAGGTAGTGCTGGACATCCTTCAGAATTTCACCGTGTTTGCCACGGATAAAAAATATCGGCGCATCAAGGTCATCTGCCGCTATCAGCAATACGAGACAACCAACAAAATCGTGGCCCGCGTGGTGGCCGGATATCCGAAAAAAGGCCTCATCTGGCATTTTCAGGGCAGCGGCAAGAGTCTGCTCATGGTCTTCGCCGCGCAAAAACTGCGCCTGCATCCGCGCCTGGGCAATCCCACCGTGCTCATCGTGGTGGACCGCATCGATCTCGACACCCAAATCAGCGCCACCTTCAACGCGGCGGATGTCCCCAACATGGTTGGAGTGGAGAGCCGTGACGAGCTACAGAGATTGCTGCGGCAGGATGTGAGGAAAGTGTTGATCACCACGATCCACAAATTCGGCTCTCCACTCCAACCACCCTCACCCCAACCCTCTCCCAGCGGGAGAGGGAGCAATTACCGTGGTGGTTATTCATTCTCTGGACTTGTCGAGAGAGCGCGTGAGCTTAGGACAAGTCAGACGCCTGTGGAAGATGTGTTCTGGGAGATGTGTCGTAATCGCCAAATTGCTGGGTCCAAGTTTCGCCGTCAGCATCAGGTCGGGGACTATATCGTGGATTTTTACTGCCACGAAGCGCGTCTTATCGTTGAGTTTGACGGGCCTGTGCATGAAAATAGAAAAGCCAAGGACGCGAAGCGTGACAAGCAACTCACCTCACTGGGTAACACCGTTCTGCGCTTCACTAACGCCGATTTTGAAACTGATCCCGAATCCGTCTTGAGCCGGATTGCGGCTCATCTCCCCTCTACCTCTGGGAGAGGGGTCGGGGGTGAGGGTTCTTCGGGAGCCTGGTGCGACCGAAAGAATGTTATTGTGATGGTGGACGAGGCGCACCGCACCCAGGAGGGGGATCTGGGCCGCAAGATGCGGGAGGCTTTGCCGAACGCCTTCCTGTTCGGCCTTACCGGGACGCCGATCAACCGGGCGGACCGCAATACCTTCTGGGCCTTCGGCGCGGACGAGGACAGCGCGGGCTATATGAGCCGCTATTCGTTCCAGGATTCCATCCGCGACAAGGCGACATTGCCGCTGCATTTCGAGGCGCCGTCGGTGAAGCTGAAGATCGACAAAAAGGCGATTGACGAGGCCTACCAGTCCATCACCGGCGACCTGAGCGAGCAGGACCGCGACGACCTGGCCAAACGCGCCGCCAAGATGGCGGTGCTGGTGAAGAATCCGGAACGCGTGCGGGCGGTGGTGGAGCACATCGTGGGGCACTACCAGACCAAAGTGGAGCCGAACGGCTTCAAGGCGCAGGTGGTGGTCTTCGACCGCGAGTGCTGCGTGCTCTACAAGCGGGTGATGGACGAACTCATCGGCCCGGAGGCCAGCGCGGTGGTGATGAGCGGGGCCCAGCACGACAAACCGGAGTGGAAAGAACACATTCGCGACAAGGATGCCGAGGAGAAGCTGCTCGACCGCTTCCGCGATCCGGCCGACCCGCTGAAGTTTGTCATCGTGACCAGCAAGCTGCTCACTGGTTTCGATGCGCCCATCCTGCAGGTGATGTACCTCGACAAACCCTTGAAGGATCACAACCTCCTCCAGGCCATTTGCCGGGTAAACCGCACCTATGGTCAGGCGAAAAACCACGGGCTGATCGTGGACTACATCGGCATTTTCGACGATGTGGCCCAGGCGCTGGATTTCGACGAGAAGTCGGTGCAGCAGGTGGTGAGCAACATCGACGAACTGCGCAAGGCCCTGCCGGAGCAAATAAGGAAATGCCTGGCTTTCTTCCCCGGGGTGGACCGGAGCGAGGGTGGCTATGAGGGGCTTCTCTCCGCCCAGCAGCATCTGCCCGACAACGCCACGCGGGACAAATTCGCCGCCGAGTACAGCGTGCTGGGCACCATCTGGGAGGCTTTGTCCCCCGATCCCTGCCTGAGTCCCTACGAGAAGGATTTCAAGTGGCTGACGCAGGTCTATGAGTCAGTGAAGCCCGTGAGCGGCAATGGCCGCCTGCTGTGGCACAGACTGGGGGCGAAAACCATCGAATTGATCAACCGGAATGTCCACGTCGAGGCGGTGCGGGATGACCTGGAGGCCATCGTGCTGGATGCCGATGTGCTCGACAGCATTCTCATGGACGCCAATCCCTCCAAGAAAGCGCGCGAAGTGGAAATCAAGCTGATCGCGCGTCTGCGGAAACACGCCGGGAACCCCAAGTTCAAGGACTTGGGTGAGCGGCTGGAAAAAGTGAGGGAAAAACACGAGCAGGGGCTGCTCAACAGTCTGGAATTCCTCAAGGCGATCCTGGAAATCGCCAAAGAAACCGTGGAGGCCGAAAAACAGGTGGAGCCGGAGGAGGAGCAGGACCGGGCCATCACCGCCCTCACGGAGCTGTTCAACGAAGTGAAAAACCGGAACACGCATGTCATCGTCGAACGGATCGTCGCGGACATCGACGACATTGTGCGGCAGGTGCGCTTCGACGGGTGGCAGTCCACCACCCAGGGCGAACGGGAAGTCCAGCAGGCCCTGCGCCGCGCCCTGTTGAAGTACAAGTTGCACACCGATCAGGAACTGTTCGAAAAAGCCTACAGCTACATCCGGCAATATTATTGAGCCGGGGGGAGGACGGGGAAGATTCATTTTGCCAGACAACTTTTTAAACCTTGATTCTGTTCAATGACCGCCCCGGACCGGGAGGTGGCTATACAGTGACACAACCCGGGCAATCGACCACTTACCGTCTGAAAAATTCCATCTACCCATGTTTAGCGCAAATAGATTATGTTTCTCGCATGTCTTCGTGCAGGTTCCACGCTGGGCTTAAGCCCGCCATGGGTTTCGTGGTCAAAATGGCAGCGGCTCCAGAAGCGCGTCCAAGGCCACTCCAGCGCATCCGAGTTTCGTTCGGTCTAAGACCGGGCCCGTCCCGCTTGAATGTGCTGCGAGGCCCGCTGGATGCCTTGAGTGACGCGTTGCACAGACAAGCTTGACTGACTCGCGAGTCAGTTGCCATCTAACCTAACTTCCTCGGGAAAGTGACGAAATGGCCTATAAACACAAGGTGCCCGATTT
>JAFIGC010000109.1 GCA_020831635.1 Verrucomicrobiota bacterium
GAAAACGGGTCAACCCGTGCATTTTAACATTATCGCAAGTCGTTGATGTCGAATGCCTTTCAATTCACACATCCAGATATTTACCCCGGACCGCCCGCAAGGCTCGCCCACTGAAGCCCCCGAGTTCCAGAAATACGTCGGTGATGCGCGATTGAGGTTACCTTCGGTCGGAGGGAATACCACCATAGCAAGGCGGTAGCTCGTGAAACTCGCTACAAGGACCAAGCCGAAAATGGATTCAAACTTCAATCGATGTCAAAAGGGAAATTTACGATTTTTCACAAGTGAAACTTACGAAAAATCGTCAGAATATACTCCAAATCATGTGCGGGGTCACTCTTTAAAACACATCTTTCTCAACTGGGTTTTTCGGGTTTAGAACCAAGCGTGGAGAAGCGCCAGCGTATTTCAGACGCCCCTTGCCCACGGCTACGTTGAATTTCCCCTTCGGGGATCGTAATTCGAGGATTGGTACTACGACCATAAATTTCTACGGAAAAAGGGCCCGTGCAGAGTGGTACTAACTTAAGGGTCGATTGAAAGTACAGGCGCGGTCAAAACACTGAAACCACAGACCCCTGCGGGCTTGCCCCGCATGGTGAATCAGATCTGAGGCTAGACCGGGTAAGCTTGTCCATCTCCAGGCCCCTGCCGCCTTGCGCGGCAGGTGAATAAGTCCCTTGCTTCTTGGCTCCGTGGGAGACTTCTTCACCTGCCGCGCAAGGCGGCAGGGGCCGGGGAATACAAGGCGATTCCTGTCTAGCCACAGGTCTTACGCTCCGGCGGGACGAGCCCGCCGGGGGCGTTTTCCGACCCAAGGCAACCTCAAAAATCGTTTCAAAAGACCCTTAAGTTAGTGACATTCCTCTCTGCCCCCCCCACCGCGCCTTCCCGGCGTTTTCCGACGCTCGGAAGCCTCTGAAAAAATTCTTCCGAGGCTCGGAAACCGGTTGATTTAAAGGGTTCATCCGGAAATCCTGTCAGTGGCATTGCATTTGCATCCAGACTTTGGAAAAATCTCTTTTCAGGAGGTCGTCTTGATGAATAAACCAATAAAGCTTTCCTGCATCGCCCCACATCATGTCGCTTTGAGAATCAATTTCCAACAGCAGCTTCCATGACTCCTTTGGCCCAACATTTTGGATCCGGGCGCAATCCTCCTCCATGCAATCATTTTGAACTGGATTGGGTGGACCGCCGATGCGAAAGAACCCATTCAATTTTTCCATTTCCTGGAAATACAGATCATCCCGGTCGTAATCCCAATTGTAGTTTAGGCGCTCAATGGGGGGCAGGCAAAATGATTCACAAAAGTCCAATTTTTCTTCCCTCCATATCGTTGGCGTGTGAACCTTCTTGATAAATCCAAGTGATTTGTATTCAGTCCTTGGCGCATCACTGAGTCGCTGACCGGGTGATGTTTGGACGATCACGCGAAACGCCCCTTCATCCTTTCGGCTCCCGCCCCAATTTCTTTCGTTCCAGAAAAACAGGATTATGCCAGGTACTTCTTCACCGATAATGTGCCGGACTTCAATCTGGGCAATAAAACTGAGATGCTTCTCACGAAAAACGGGCCAGGAAAAGTCGTCCCCCTCATCAGGAAATCCTCCCTTCTTTGAATGCCCAATCGGGCAATCCATCGATGGGGACACGGACCCGATCAAACAGGGTGTTTTATGTTTTTCGACGATATTTTTGATCTCATTTTTCATGGTATTCCCTCCCTATCCTTGGTCATTCGGGTAAAATATGCTGGGTTCCCCTCCCCTTTTCCGCACGCGTATTTTGCTGAATTTGTGGTGTCTGTGGCGCCGGGCCAAATGTGTGGGTGAGAATCTTTTGGATTGCGGCCCTGTCGGTGAGCGTCCACGACAGCACACGGGAACCGACGACCACCAAAGCAAGAGAAAGCCACGCCAGGACGAACGCGCCCCCGCCCACGAATACGATTGCAAAAATGAGGGCAAGTGGCACATTCTGTTCGCCAATCATCACTTGCAAATCGCTGCCGCCAAACTGTTCGGCCCATTCTTGAATCAGGGGACCCGCGGTGTCCGGTGAAGTGATATTCGATCGGATAAGTCCCAGCAGGCTGAATGCATAGCTGATCCCGAGAATGATGGCGATCACGCCGGCCACAGAGGCCACGCTTCGCAGGAACTTCAAAAACATGCCGTAAATGTCAGGAGGGGGCTCGCTTTCAATGAGGCTGGGGCGATTCTCGTATTGATTCATGTGTTTTGTTCTCCTGACCGAAAGGGGGTTCAATGGATCCAAGGATCCGGCTATACATTTTCTTGTTTCCATGGCAATGTCAATTGCAAATGGCTTTGGATACATCACGGTCTGAACACAAGTTGAACATCGTTCCGCTTGAGCTGAGTATCGGATCGATAGCGCTTCCCGTCCTCCGTTTCAGTCCGCCGAATTTTTTAAACAGGAGGACGCGGAGGGCGCAGAGGGAAATGGCGGTGGGGTTGCTGCTTTGCAAAGTCCCTTTGGGACTGGAAATGCTTGAAAATCCAGCCGGTGTCCACATGAACTCAAGTCCAGACCGATTTGTGTGTAAAGGGCAGGGCAAGCACGGGGGCGGCGGAATCTCAAAAAATCAGCCGTATTTGATTCCAAGTAAAAATCCGAATTTTTTTCACATCTATCACTTGACAATATTATTGTCACTAGTGTAGAGTGTATGCATGAACAAGGCAACACATACACGAATGACGCGACTTCTACGGATTTTGACCGGATTGCTATTGCTGCCTTTGGGCGCCTGCGCAATCTTCAATGCACGTTACAATCGATGGGACCGAAAAATCCCCCGCAACAAAGACGAGGTGGCCGAATTTGCCGCAGAATTCCAAATGGGCAACGGAAAAACCGCCCTTTTGATGATTCATGGCTTTGGCGACGGACCCGGGGTCTGGAAAGGCTTGGCCGCGGAATTGGCGAATAAAGGATTTCATGTTCACGCCATCCGTTTGCCCGGATGGGGGGAACCCATGGACGTCAAACGCGATATCGAACGGGACGACTGGTTGACCAAAATTGAATCCGAATTGGAAACCTTGCAGGCCGACCATGAACAGGTCGCTGTCATGGCCCATTCCATGGGAGGATGCCTGGCCGGGTATTTGGCCCAAGACGGACGTCTGAACGCGGACGCCTTGATATTGTATGCGCCCATGTTCGCGGTGTCCAATGCCCGCAGCCCAATTTTATCCACCCGCCGCTGGCAAGCCATTGGCAGCGCGATTCTTCCCGATGACATGGTGGTGGAAAGCCTTTTCCAAGACCACGCCCGGGTCGGCGAGCCCCGTCCCAAACACGAACGGGATCCCTTCGTGCCCATTCATCTGTTTGATGTGTTATACGATCTCATGGACGACTTCACGGAACAGGAGGCCCGCGTGGACCTGCCCGTATGCTTGGTGCTCCCCGGTGAAGACCGCGTGGTTCGCTCCGATGTGGCCCGGGAATGGTTTGAAAAACTCGCGGCCCCCGCAAAGACCCTGCGCGAAGAAAATGAAGCCGGACACGTTTTACCGCTGGATTTAAATTTTCATCGCGAATCCGATAGGATTGCCTTATGGTTGCAAGAAAACCTCAAAGGTCCCGCCACCGACTCGAACTGATTGACTCGAACAAAACCGCCTCCCTTTGCATATTTTCTCTAAAACCCGTACCCCCAAAAACACCATGAAAACCGACACCCCCTCTCCACTCGGAAGTTTCCATTGGCATAACGCGGCCCAATTTGGCGGCGCGTTGAATGACAACCTCTTCAAGTTATTGGTGATCTACGGCATGACCATTGCCTGGCATCCCATGGATGAACGCACCATTTTCGCGGTCGTGGGCGTGGCCTTCGCATTGCCCTTTCTGCTCTTTCTCGGCTTGGCCGGCGTTTTGGCGGACCGTTTCCCCAAGCACAAAATCGTACGCGCCATTAAACTGGGCGAAACCGGGGTGATGGCTTTGGGCGCGGTGGCGTTTCTGCTGGGCAATGGTTGGCTGATGCTGGGGACGGTTTTCCTCATGTCCGTGCAAAGCGCGCTGTTTTCCCCCACGAAATTCGGCATTGTCCCCGAACTGGTTGGACGCGAAAACATCTCCAGAGCCAACAGTTTCATGCAGGCGGCCACCTATCTGGCCATCATTTTCGGCACCACCTTGGCTCCGGCGTTGAGTTCCGTGTTCGGATTTCTCTTTGGACCGGATGAGATGGGCGCGGATTTTGACCCGACCTCGGAAGAAGTCGTCACCGCATTGTCTTGGCGATATGGCATGGTGGGCGTTTGTTGCGTGGGCATCGGACTGTTGGGCTGGCTGGCCGCAAAGAAAATCCAACCGACCCCGGTGGGCAATGCCAAAGCCAAAGCCAGCGTCCTCTTTTTCAAGGACATTTTCCGCACCCTCAAATTCGTCCATAAGGACGGCTTCCTTGCCCTGGCCGTTTGGTCCTCGTCGTATTTCCTCATGATTGCCGCTTTCATTCAGCTCAACATCCTGCCTTACGGCACCGAACACTTGGGGCTGCCCAATCAAGAGCAGGCCACCTATTTGTTCCTGGTCGTTGCCCTGGGGATTGGCATGGGCTCGTTGGCGGCCGGCAAAATCAGCCGTCGCGGCATTGAATTCGGACTCGTACCCACGGGCTCCATCATGTTGGTCATAAGTTGCGCCGGATTGTATTTCCTTCCCGAAGGCGCGTTGATGACCGCCATCGGGTTCTGCGTGCTCATGGGCTTCGGCGCCGGGCTCTTTATCGTACCGGTTCAATCCTTCCTCCAGTTCCGCTCTCCCCCGGAAAAAGTGGGCGAAATCATTGCCGCGTCCGGCTGGTTGAGCTGGGTGGGCGTGCTGCTGGCCAGCGGATTGCTCTATTTGTGCTCGGCGATTTTGGAACTGACCCCCGCGGAAGGTTTTCTTTTCATGGCCGCCCTCGTGGCCATCATGGCGGTGGCCTCTTTGATTGCCCTGCCCGATTTCTTCGTGCGGTTCGTGGTCATGATCATGACCCGCTGCTTCTACCGTCTTCGCGCCCATGGTCTGCCCCATCTCCCCGCCCATGGTCCCGGACTGCTGGTCTGCAATCACGTCAGCCTCATGGACGCCATCTGGATCACGGCCATCCAACAGCGCCGCATCCGCTTTGTCATGTCCCGCACCTACATTGAAGAATCGCCCGGCTGGATGCGTTGGCTGCTCAAACTCGGCGGCGTCATTCCCATTCAGGAAGGGGACAATCCCAAGGAAATCCTCAAATCCCTTCAAAACGCCCGCAAGGCTTTGGACGACGGATATTTGGTCGCCATCTTCCCAGAAGGACATTTGTCCCGCACCGGTCACATGTTGCCCTTCAAACCCGGCTTTGAACGGATCGTGAAAAACAGCGACATCCCCATCGTCCCCGTGTACATCGAGGGCGGATACGGCAGCCGGGCAAGTTACGCGCACGGCAAGCCCCGGATTCTGCATCCCGGAGACTTCCAACGTCAAATTACCGTGTCCATAGGCGAACGCCTCTCTCCGGACACCACGGTCAAGAACGTCCATACCGCCGTCCTGCGTCAGGCCGCCACCGCCACGGACGCCTATGCGCCCATTCGCGGCTCCACCGGACGCGCATTCGTGCGCAGCGCCCGCATGCACTGGAAGAAACTCGCGATTGCCGACTCCTCCGGCAAGGAACTCACCTTTGGCCGCACCCTCATCGGCGCACTCTTGCTGCGCAAAGCCCTGCGCAAAGAACTTAGCGGCGATCCCGAGGAAGTCGGCGTGCTCATCCCGCCCTCCGCAGGGGGCGCATTGGTGAACCTCGCCCTGGCCATGGATTTCCGGGTCGCGGTCAACCTCAATTACACCGCCTCCAACAAGGCCATTCAGTCCGCCATGGTGCAAACCGGCATGCGTACCTTGATCACTTCCAAAAAGGTCATGGAGAAACTCCCCGATCTGCCCAAACCCGAACGGGTGCTTTTCGTGGAGGATCTCGCCGAAGGCATTTCCGGGTTCGACAAACTCTTGGGCCTGCTCAAAGCCAGATTGCTTCCCTCCTCCATGCTGGTTTGCGACCGCATGTGGCGTCCGGAAGATCCGCTCACCATTCTCTTCAGCAGCGGTTCCACCGCCGCGCCCAAGGGGGTCATGCTCACCCACCACAACATCCTGTCCAACATCGACGGGTTCAGCGTGGTGGCGCGTCCCGAGGAAAACGACCGCCTCTGTGCCGTGCTGCCCTTTTTCCATTCCATGGGCTACACCACCACCCTGTGGTTTCCCATGTTGCGGGGACTGGGCGTGCTATATCATCACCATCCCCTCGAAACCGACGCCATTGGCGAACTCGCCGGCAAGCACAAGGCCACGATTCTGATCGGCACCCCCACCTTTCTCATGGCCTGGGTGCGCAAAATCAAACCCGAGGATTTCGGCCACCTGCGTTGGGTCGTGGCCGGCGCCGAAAAACTGCGCCCCAAATTGGCCGACATGTTTGAAAAACGTTACGGCGTCCGCCCCCTCGAAGGATATGGGGCCACAGAATGCTCCCCCGTCATTGCCGTGAACGTGCCCGACGTGGACATCGACGACCTCAAGCAAATCGGCGGACGCGAAGGCTCCGTCGGCCGTCCCCTGCCCAACCTCATGACCCGTGTCATCGATCCCGACAGCGGAAAAGAACTTCCTGTCGGCGAAGCCGGACTACTCATGGTCAAAGGTCCCAGCGTCATGCGCGGATATTTGAAAAACCCCGAAAAAACCGCCGAAGTGCTCAAGGACGGCTGGTACAACACCGGGGACATCGTCAAACTGGACGAAGACGGCTTCATCACCATCACCGACCGCTTGACACGCTTCAGCAAACTGGCCGGGGAAATGGTTTCCCACTCCGCCGTCGAGGAAGCCCTTCAGGATGCCCTCGGATGCACCCCGGAGAAACTCGCGGTCACAGGCGTCTCCGACGAGAAAAAAGGCGAACGCCTCATTGTCGTCTATCAGCGTGATCTCGGAGATCCCTCTGATTTTCAAGCCAAAATACGCGCCGCCGACATCCCCAACCTGTGGAAACCCGACCGCAACGCTTGGATTCCCGTGGAGGAACTCCCCACCCTCGGCACCGGAAAACTCGACCTCAAAGGCCTCAAGGAAATCGCGCTTGAAGCCGGGGGGGAGTAGCGAAGGAGAGAAGGAAAGAAGGAAAGAGACCTTTCAGGAGGACGAGACCTGCACCATGTCCCGGTCCCTCATGCCGAGCAAATAGAGAATGCCATCCAAACCGACCGTCCCGAGGGCATGGCGGGCGCGCTGTTTGACCAGCGGTTTTGCGCGGTAGGCGATCCCGAGCCCGGCAATCGCGAGCATGGGCAGATCGTTGGCGCCATCGCCGACGGCGATGGCCTGCTCGAGTCGGATGCCCTCGCGCTCGGCAATCTCGCGCAACAACTCCGCCTTGCGGGCGCCGTCCACGACTTGTCCGCAGATCCGACCGGTCAGACGCCCGTCCTCGATTTCCAAGGTATTGGCGTGCACCTCGTCGATGCCCAGCCGCGCTTGCAAATCCTTGGCGAAATAATCGAAGCCCCCGGAAAGGATCACCACCCGATACCCGAGTCTTTTCAGGGTGGAGATCAGCCGCTCCGCACCGGGGGTAATGGGCAGACGTTCCGCCAAAGAAGGCAGAATGGAGGCGTCGAGCCCCTTCAACAAGCTCAATCGCTGCCGAAAACTTTCCGTGAAATCGAGTTCGCCGCGCATCGCCGATTCGGTGATGGCGGCCACTTGTTCCCCTACCCCGGCGGCTTCGGCGAGCACGTCGATCACTTCCGCCTGAATCAGGGTGGAATCCATGTCAAAACAGACCAAACGGCGGTTGCGCCGGAAAATGTCGTCCTCCTGTACGGCCATGTCCAACCCCAATTCACTGCCCAGGGCCAGCAATTCACTATGGAGGGCGCTGATCTCCCGCACGGGCCCCTTGAGCCAAATTTCAATGCTGGCGTGCTGCGGACGCTGTTCCTCTTTGCGGGAAATCCGCCCTGAAAGGCGAGAGATTTGCTCGATGTTGAGCCCATAATTGGCCACGACCTCGGAAACCCTGGCGATGTGTCCGGCGGTGATGCTGCGCCCCAACAGGGTCAGAATATGCCGGGGTTGCCCCTGTTCCCGCACCCAATCCTCGTAATCCGCCGGATCAATGGGCGTGAAGCGCAGGTCCAGCCCCAGACCGTGGGCCGCGAAAAGCAGTTCCTTGAAAACCGGGGACGAGGCCTCGTCCGGCACCTCGATCAAAAGACCCAAGGCCAAGGTATTGTGAATCACGGACTGGCCAATGTCGAGTACGGTCACCCCATGCCGGGCCAGCACCTCGGTCAGGGCCACGGTGATGCCGGGACGGTCGCGTCCGGATAATTCCATTTGTACGAGTTCAGACATGAAAAAAGACTCCAATGGTTTGAATGGTTGGGGAAGACTTACCAAACAACCTCGTGAACCTTGCTGAGGGTGATGTTCCCATCACGTGTGACAAGGGGCAGTTTCAAATAAGCGGCAGTGGCGACGATGACTCTGTCGAACGGGTCCGCATGGGGCAAGTCGAGTTCAAAGGCGTTTCCACTAATCCGTGAATTGACAGGAACAACCTCAAAAAGCCTTTCAATTTGTCGAAGGTACTCCGTGGCGCTTGTTTGCAAGACAATCCTTTTTTTATCAGCCAGAATCGCGATTTCCAGCAACGTCATATCCGATATGGCCAATTCCTTCGTTTGCGCATGTTCAATGAGGTTTCGGGCTCCAAGGCCAAGGCGGGCATCTTTTTCCACGACCCAAATCACGGCGTGGGTGTCTAAAACGGCGATCATAGCCGCACATCCCACTCTTCCGGTTGTACGCTGGGCTGATCCATGTCGTCCGCACTGAAACTCACCATGCCCTTCAGTGCACCCAAAATGGGTTTCGGTTCATCCTGAAGGGCCGTGATTTGCAGATCCCCCTCCCGCGTGTGAATAATCACCGTTTCACCGGACAAGGCGGCCCTGCGAATTTTCGGGAACTCTCTCAACAATGTGCTGACATTTGCATTCATATTTTTAACATGTCATATCATTTGTCAAATACAAGAAAATAACAGGCCTCACATTGTTTTTGACACCTCCGTCCCGCTGGTTATGAAGTGCGCATGAGATTGACTCCTTTGACCGCAAACACCTTTCGAAGCGATGGCGGCGCGATGTTCGGGCTGGTACCCAAAGCGCTGTGGGCAAAACGTTGCCCCGCCCACGAAGACAACACCATCGATCAACGGGCAAATGTGATTTTGGTGGAGTCCGATGACGGCAAAAAAGGGCTGATCGACACGGGGTGCGGAGATCCGGCGTGGTATGGGGACCGCGAACGCGCCCTCCACGGACTGAAGGACGATTGGCATCTTCCCCGCGCTTTGGCCGCGCACGGCCTGAATTTCGGGGATATCGACTGGATCGTGCTGTCGCACGCGCATTGGGACCATGCGGGGGCGCTGACCGATCCCGACGGCGCCCCCGTTTTCCCAAACGCCACCGTCCATTTGCGCGAAACGGAACACCAATCCGTTCTCGGCGGGGATCCCCTGCTCTACAAGTCCTATCCGCCCAAAGTGGTTCAATCTTTTCAAAATCTCGCCGACCGCATTTTCGCCGTGAAAGACGGCGGTTCCGACGACCTTTCCGGCCCCTCGCCCGGCGTCACCCTCCTCCCCGCCCCCGGACACACCGAAGGCCAAGCCTGCGTTTTGATTGAATTCCCCGAACTCGCGGGAGCGGACATCGTTCCCTCTCGGGCCCTTTTCACCGGCGACAACTGCCCCACCCAACACCACCTGCGCATGGTTTTCCAAACCGCGTACGACACCTATCCCCTGAAAACCCGGGCATGGAAACGCAAGTGGTTGCCCAAATGCGCGGAGGAAGGCATTCTCCTGCTCTTTACCCATGACCCCGACATCTTCGGCGCCAGGGTACAAGCGGATCCCAAACACGAATTTATCGTATCAGAAACATATGCCGGAGGGCTCCCCACATGAACCAATCCGCCCTTACCCGCGGTCTGGTTAGCATGGCCGCGTTCGTGATTTTCATTTCCGGTCTGAGGGCCGCAAACTACATCATCGTGCCCTTTATGTTGGCGGTTTTCATTGCCGTCATCACCTCTCCATTGATGGTTTGGCTCCGAAAAAGGGGCATGCGCCCCTCTTTTTCCGTGCTCGTAATTGTCATGATGGTGATTGGCGTGTTGTGGACCTTTCTTCAAGTGGTGGGGCCCTCCATCACGCAGTTCATTGGACGATCCGGTGAGTATATTACCCAATTGCGGGGAATCACCCGCAATTGGGTCTTGTGGTTGCAGGATAAGAACGTGGATATTGAGCTTGAAACCGTGAACGCGATTTTTGACCCCGTCAATATTATGCGCAACACGGCCAACGCCCTGTCCTTCCTTCAGGGGATGTTAACCAATACCTTCCTCATCTTGATCACGGTGGTCTTTTTGTTGTTGGAATTGGCCGGACTCCCCCAGAAACTCAGACTCGCATTCGGACCGGATCACCCCAGTATTCACGGCTGGGAGCTTTTCGCCGATTCCCTCAACCGATATCTGGCCATCAAAAGCGTGGTCAGCCTGATGACCGGTATTTGCGCATATACACTGGTGCGTTTGCTTAATGTTGAATTTGCCTTGTTGTGGGGCATGCTCGCCTTCATGCTCAATTATGTGCCCAATATTGGCTCCATCCTTGCCGCAGTCCCCCCGGTCATGGTCGCACTGGCCACCTTGGACACCCCCCGCGCCATTTACGTGCTCATTGGCTACATCTGCATCAACGTCATCTTCGGCAACCTCCTCGAACCCAGAATCATGGGCAAAGGCTTGGGCCTCAGCACCTTGGTAGTGTGGCTCTCCCTCATTTTCTGGGGCTGGGTCTTCGGTCCCGTGGGCATGCTCCTCTCCGTTCCTCTGACCATGGTGGTGAAAATCGCCATGGAAAGCCGTCAGGAAACCATGTGGCTGGCGGTGCTCTTGGCCTCCGACCCCGGCGAAGCCGTGGATCTGCCCGTCTTGGAAGGCAGTGATAATCAGGACTGGATCGAAGCGGATGCCGAAGAGGACTCCAAGCAGGCTTCCGAAAAATCCGACACGGATTGACGCACCTCAATTTCAGCTTACGTTATCTTTGGAAGCAGCCATCCGTTGGTCATAATCATCTTATCCGTTGTCCGGCGAAGCCATCCGTTGGTCATATTTTCCTACACCATGTTCGGCTACGGATGCTATCAGCGGAAAAGACTTTTTCTGATCGGTTTTTTTAATCTTGATGTAAAGATTTGCCATCTCTCACGTCCTATATATGACAACCATTTCTCACAATATTGCACCTCAAGCCTCCATCAGGGTATCAAAATATGAAATTCGGATTTCTTAAAACCAGTTTAATCGTCTCCATCGTTGCGGTTTCCACCGCAGTCGGGGTGACTTTGGTGCGCAGATCCGGTGATGAGGAAGAGCGGAGCGGACGCGGCAGTCGTGAAGCCCGGGCGGTCCCGGTGGAGGTGAAAGAGATTTCCAGAGGCGAAATGGAACAGCGCCGACGCTTCAGCGGTACCCTCACCCCTTCCTCTCAATTGAGCGTTGCCCCGAAAATTTCCGGACGCATTGCCAGCATTCACTATGACATCTCCGACCCCGTGGAACGCGGTGCGGTGGTGGCCACATTGGACGACGCCGAATTCACCCAAGCCCTCAGCAGCGCCCGCGCCGATTTGCGTGTGGCCGAGGCCCAAGCCTCCGAAGCCGCGAATCGCCTGGAACTGGCCGAACGGGAATTGGCCCGGGTGCGCACCTTGGAGGAACGGGGCGTGGCCTCGGCGGCCGCTCTGGACAATGCCCAAACCGAATACCTCATGCGCCAGTCCGCCCACCACGTGGCCGAAGCCAATTTGGACACCCGCCGGGCCGCCGTTTCCACGGCCGAAATCCGCCTGAGTTACACCCAAATCACCGCAACTTGGTCCGAAGGGGATGAGTCCCGGGTGGTCGCGGAACGATTCAAAGACGATGGCGATACCGTGGCCGCGAACACCCCCCTGCTTTCCGTGGTCAGACTCCGCCCCATTCGGGCCGTGTTTTTTGTCCCCGAACGCGATTATGGCCGTTTTGAAAGGGGTCAAACCGTGGAAATCCGCACCGACGCCTTTCCCGGCGTGATTTTCCCGGGACGCGTAAGCCGCGTTTCCCCGGTCTTTCAAGAGGATTCACGACAGGCCCGCGTGGAAGTGCTTTCCGACAACGAGGACGAACGCCTGAAACCGGGCATGTTTATTCGCGCCGAGGTCGTCTTTCAGACTTTGGACGATGCCATCGCCGTTCCCCAAGAGGCGATCACCCGACGTGGCGGCGAAACCGGGGTGTTCGTGGTGAATGAAGACGGAGAGACCGTGTCTTGGAAAAAAGTGGAAACCGGCGTGGAAAGCGGCGGTATGGTTCAAATTCTTGAACCCGAAATCGAGGGCCGTGTCGTCACCCTGGGACAACAACTCCTGGGAGACGGGTCCACCATCCGCATCATCGATGATGAAATGATAGATGACGAAGGAGAAGAAAGTTGAAGTTACCCGAATTTTCAGTCAAACATCCCATTTTCGCCACCATGGTCACCCTCATGGTGGTGGTGCTGGGGGCCACGTCCCTCGGACGCCTTCGCATCGATCTCTTGCCGGAAATCGAAGCCACCACCCTCACCATCCGCACCGAATACACCGGTGCCAGCCCGGAAGTGGTCGAACGCCTGATCACCCAGTTTATCGAGGAAATCGCCGCTTCCGTGCCCGGCGTGGAAGAAATCAGCTCGCGATCCCAAGAAGGGCTGAGCGTGGTGACGGTGGACTTTGGCTGGGGCGCCAATGTCGACAGCGCCGCCATCGACATGCAGGCCGCCATCGAAAACGGGTTGCGTCGCCTACCCGATGACGTGCGGCCCCGGACCTTGAAATTCGACGTGAATCAGTTCCCCATCGCCATTCTCGGCGTGGCCGGGAATTTGGACCCCGTGGAAATGACCACCCTGGTCGAGGATGAGGTCCGGGAGCGTCTTGCCCGCGTTCCCGGCGTGGCCCAAGTCGATATTTGGGGCGGATACAACCGGGAAATTCGGGTGGAATTCGATCCGGAACGGGTCAAGGCCCAGGGCATGACCCTGGATCAAGTGCTGCAAGCGGTGGTCAATGCCAACGTGGACCTCCCCGCGGGCCGCATTGAACAGGGGAATTTTGATCTCACCATTCGCGCCCCCATGCAGTTCACCAATCTGGACCAAATCCGGCAAACCGTCATCACCCGGCAAAACGGGGTCCCGGTGGCCATCGGGGATGTCGCGGACGTGCTGGACACCTACGAGGACGTCTCCCGCTACGTGCGCATCAACGATGTGCCCGGCATTCGGCTCGCGGTGCGCAAACAGCCGGAAGCCAACACCGTGGAGGTCACCCGGGCCGTGGACCGGGAGATGGAACGCCTGAACCGCGATTTCCCGCAAATCAACATCGCCTCCGTCATTGACCAAGGCAATTTCATCGAGCGCTCCATCAACAACGTGGCCCAGTCCGTGTTGTTCGGCGGCGGACTCGCGGTGCTGGTGCTGCTGTTTTTTCTACGGAACATCCGCAGCACCGCCGTCATCGCCCTCTCCATCCCCATTTCCGTGATCGCCACCTTCTCCCTGATTTATTTCGGGGGCTTTACCCTGAACCTCATGACTCTCGGCGGGCTGGCCCTCGGCGTGGGCATGATGGTGGACAGTTCCGTGGTGGTGCTGGAAAACATTTTCCGCCGTCAGGACGAGGAAAACGAGGATCCCGAAACCGCCTCCATCCGCGGGGCCAACGAAGTGGCCACCGCCATTATCGCCAGCACCCTGACCACCCTGGTCATTTTCCTGCCCCTCGCCTTTGTCCAAGGCATCGCCGGGGTCCTCTTCCAAGAACTGGCCATGGTGGTGGTGTTTTCCCTGATTTGTTCGCTGCTCGTTTCGTTGAGCCTCGTCCCCATGTTGTCTTCCAAACTATTAATTTCCCCCGAACACCGTCATGAACGACGCTCCGACCGGGTCGACAAAATCGCCACCCGGGTGGACGGATGGTTCAAGGCGCTGGACGACCAATACAGCGATCTGCTCCAGTCCGTTCTTCGCATGAGAATCCTCACCGTGGCCGCCGCCCTGCTCATGTTGGGGGCCAGTTTTTATCTTTTCCAGTTCATCGGCACCGAATTTTTGCCGCCCAGCGACGAGGGTGAAGTGCGGGTGGACGGCGAAATGCCCGTGGGCACCCGTCTGGACGTGGTCGACCGTCTGGCCCGCCGCGCCGAAGCCATCGTCCAAGAACACGTCCCCGAAATTGAATCCACCGTCAATTCCGTGGGCTCCGGTTTTCGTGGAGGCAACCCCGCCCGCATGAGCATGAGGCTTTCCCTGACCCCCGCCGCCCAGCGGGAACGCAACAACGTGGAAATTGCCAACGACCTACGCACAAGGTTGGAAGGCGAGTTCCCCGGCATGACCATCCGCACCCGCGCTCCCCAGGGCCAATTCCTCCTGAATCGCCTCCTCGGCGGGGACGACGGCTTCACCGTGGAAGTCCGCGGCTATCAACTCGAAACCCTCAACGCCCTTTCCAGCCAGTTGGCGGAAGCCATGGAAGAAATCGCCGGGGTCACCGACGTGGAAATCTCCTCCGAAAGCGGGATGCCGCAGGAAGAAATCGTCATTGATCGCGACAAAGTGGCCGCACTGGGGCTGAATATCAATCAGGTCTCCCGTTTCCTCGAAACCGCCATGGCCGGCACCCGGGCGGGTGACTACCAAGTGGAAGGCAATTCGTACCGCATTTTGGTCCGCCTCCGCAACGCCCGCACCATGTCCTTGGAAGAAATCAAAGACCTCACCCTCACCGGACCCAACGGACAACAAGTGGCCTTGCGCAATATCATGGACACCACCCGCGGCGACGGTCCTCTGCAAATCGAACGCAAGGATCAGCAACGCCTCATACGCGTCACCGCCAACGTCACCGGACGCGACACCGGGTCCATTGCCGGTGACGTGCAAAACGCCATCAATGACATCGCCCGTCCCGAAGGATATTCCTTCCGAATCGGGGGCAGCTATGAAGAGCAGGAACAAGCCCAAGCCGAGCTGATGCTTTCCTTGGCCCTGGCCCTACTCTTCGTGTACATGGTCCTGGCCTGCCAGTACGAATCCCTGGTCAACCCCCTCATCGTCATGGCCGCCGTGCCCATGGCCGCCATCGGCGTACTCGTCACCCTCTTCCTCACCGAAACCACCTTCAACCTGCAATCCTACATCGGCTGCATCATGCTCGCCGGGATCGTGGTCAACAACGCCATTTTGTTGGTGGACCAATCCAGCACCCTTGTGAAAGACGGCATGTCCGTCAACGACGCCGTCGCCGAAGCGGGGCGCCGCCGTTTGCGGCCCATTCTCATGACCACCCTCACCACCATCCTCGCCCTCATCCCCCTCGCCCTCGGCATTGGCGAAGGCGCGGACGCCCAGGCCCCCCTCGCCCGGGCCGTGGTCGGCGGACTCACCGGCGCCACCCTCATCACCCTCCTGCTCATCCCCGTCGTCTTCTCGCTGGTACATGCCCCGAAAAAAGAGAAGCCCTCCCTGGCACCCGCCCCAAAGCCCCTGCCCGCAAATTAGGAAAACAGCTTTCCGACCCTATCCTCCAAATTTCATTTGACGAATCAAGGTGCATCAACCAAAATTAGGGCGTATGAAAATCATCCTGCTTGGAAATGCCGGGGCCGGAAAAAGCACCCTCTCAAAAAATATAATGGACTCAGCGGCGGCGGCAAGGCTGTCCCTTGACGAAGTCGCGTTTCAGGGAAGCGCCGAACGTCGTCCGCTTGCGGACAGTATCGCCGATGTGAGGTCGTTTATCCATTCAAATGAAAGCTGGATCATTGAAGGCTGTTACGCGGACATTCTCGAAGCCGTTTTGCATGAATGTGATGAACTGATTTTTCTCAATCCCGGCGTGGACGCCTGTGTGGCCCATTGCCACGCCCGCCCCTGGGAACCGGAGAAATTCAAATCAAGACAACAACAAGATCAAAATCTCGAAAATCTCATCGCCTGGGTGCGCACCTACGAAACCCGCGACGATGAATACGGCCTCCGCAAACACCGAGCCCTCTACGATTCCTTCGCCGGAAAAAAGCGGGAATACACCGATCCAAATGAATACGAATCGGTCTTCTGACAGGTCGGACGGAGCGAACGAGTCCGACTGAAACGCCACCGCAACTCTTCGCTTCCTTCGCGCCCTTCTGTAACAAAAACACAGAGGATTGGAACAGAAGCAAGCAAAGGCAGCGAAGGGCAGCATAATCGATGAACGGTTCGGTTTGGGACTAGAATTACGATTAGGATTACGATTAGGATTAGGATTAGGAGTTCCGGTGCAGCGATTGGGGTTGGCAGCGTTGGAAATTGCGGATTCCGCGTATTTTCGTCGCGTAGCGAAGCCCGACGCATAGCCGTGGGTTTTAACCCACGGAACGTCCCATGCCCAAAGATTTCTCCCGATAGAAAAAACTTGCACTCTGAAAAAGACCGATATAAGGTGCTGAAATGAATACCATATTAAGCTCATACGCAGCCAGTGTTTCCGAACTGAAAAAGAACCCCAGCAATCTGTTGAATCAGTCTGGGGGAGATCCGATTGCGATTCTCAATCACAATCGTCCCATGGCCTACCTGATTCCCGCCGGTTTGTACGAGCAAATGTTGGATCGGCTGGAGGATGCGGAATTGACCGAATTGATCGAAGCTCGTAAACATGAGAAACCGCAGGCCGAAAGGATTTCTTTGGATGACTTATGACTTAAAGTTTTTACCTTCAGCACTGAAAGAATGGAAAAAACTGGGTGCGACGGTCAAGGATCAGTTTAAGAAAAAGCTTGAGGAGAGAATGGGGGAACCGGAAGTCCCGGCTGACAGACTGAGAGGACATAAGAATTTTTATAAAATCAAACTCCGCAGTTCTGGATACCGACTTGTTTACGAAGTCGAGAAAGAGGAAATTACGATTTATGTGATTGCCGTTGGCAAGAGGGAAAATAAATCCGTATACAGAAACGCCGATAAACGGAAGCGGTAATCCGCGGCCCAAGTTCGCATTGAGTGGCCAGTGTTCAGGGGTGGTTTCTGTAGTTTTTACCACGGAGACAAGGAGGTCACGGAGTGAAGATCACGGAGGCTTGGGTTGTTGGATACCGTTCGGCGAGCCCCTGAAATCACCCCGAAGAGCCGAACGCCATCCAGAGCTGAAGCGCTCCCCAGCGCGTACCCCCCGTGATCGGAGCTTACCTGCAGGGTGCCGCGTGGGTTTTGGGGTCTTTCGGGGCTCCACGCGGACCCTGCCATCGTGCTGGCCTCCGTGCTTCTCCGTGCCCTCAAGCGAGCTTGCGAGCGGGTGGTCCATTTGGTTGCGGATGTAATCTGCCTTAGGATTACGATTAGGATTAGGATTAGGATTAGGATTTCCGGTGCAGCGACTGGGGTTGACGGCGTTGGAGATTGCGGAATCCGCGTATTTCCGTCGCGTAGCGACGTCCGACGCATAGCCGTGGATTTCAATCCACGGATCCGGCCCCACCAGGAAATGTGCGCCGCGTAGCGTCGCCTGACGGACCTGGGGGTTTCAACCCCATCTTGGTTTGGGATTCCTGAATACCGGGATGAAAATCCCCGACAGGTCGGACGGGTCAGACGAGTCCGACTGAAACGCCACCGCAACTCTTCGCTTCCTTCGCGCCCTTCTGTTCCAAAAGCTCAAAGGATTGGAACAGAAGCAAGCAAAGGCCGCAAAGGACATCATAATCGATGAACGGTTTGGTTTGGATTAGGATTAGGATTACGATTAGGATTAGGATTAGGATTAGGATTACGATTAGGATTAGGATTACGATTAGGAGTTCCGGTGCAGCGACTGGCTTTGGCGGCGTTGGAGATTGCGGAACACGGTTTCCGTCGCGTAGCGACGCCCGACGCATAGCCGTGGGTTTCAACCCACGGGATCGGATCCATCAGGAAATGTGCGCCGCGTAGCGTCGCCTGACGGACCTGGGGGTTTCAACCCCATCTTCATTTTAGGATTACGGAATACCGGGATGAAAATCCCCTGGCCCTTGAACCGTCTCGTATCCCATATCCAGCGAGCCTGCGAGCGCATATCCCATATCCAGCGAGCCTGCGAGCGCATATCCCATATCCAGCG
>JAFIGC010000110.1 GCA_020831635.1 Verrucomicrobiota bacterium
TGGTTCTCACAGAGGCACCAAGGCACGGAGGGAATTCGTAAAGGGATTGGGTAGATTGCGACTCCGTTCCCCTCTCTGCGCTCTCCGCGTCCTCCTGTTCAAAAAATACGGTGGATTTGAACGGATGCTACTTGCGCAACAAGCATATTGCACAATGTTCTTCCGACGCTCGGAAAGGATTTTTGCAGACGTTCCGACGGTCGGAAAGCTGGAAAATGCATCCCGGTAAGGAGAGTTTCAGTCGGACTCTTCTGACCCGTCCGACCCGTCAGAAAACCCTCTTGTATTGACTTGGATGGGTGTATTCCCGCTTTTTCCGGCCCCGACATTTCCTAGCCGCCTGATTTTCATACGGTTTCGCCGATTCGCGCTCCATTCACTTCTTTGAGGACTTCGAGAAACAACAGGTCGAGCGTCGCCGGATTTCTGGTTTTTGCCGGGCGCTGGGCCTCCGCCCGCAGGCGGTCCAGTTGTGTTTCGAGGAAGCCGGACAATATCCGGTTTTTGGGTCCACGGTCCAGTTCCGCTCCGGAACGTTTTTTCTCGAGAAGGATTTCGATTTCGGTTCTCAATTGGGTGTCCTCAACGACACCATCGACCAATTTTCCGAATTCGATGGGCACGACCCCCAAGCCTTTTTCGATCCAGATGCAAGCGAGGACGGGGCGGAGGACGTAAAAATATTTCTTGGTCCAGACCAGGGTTTCTTTGAGGTATTTCCTGTAGTTGTTTTCCGCCATGTGCAGGTAATGGTACATGCAGGAAATGGGAGAATAGTACTCGCCCATCAGATCTCGCAGCCGGTCAACAAAGCTCGAGGTTTGTTGATACACGATGGGCGACTGCATCCATTCCAAAAGAGGAGGGTTCGATTTGCGCAGGAGTTGCAAAGCCTTGGGAAGATCCCATCCTGATATGTCAAGCTCATCATCGATCGGTTTTTCGATCACATCCCGTTTGTCCTGTATGCTCAGGTACCAAGGCGTCCGCCGCAGGTAGATGAATCGGACGTCGTAGTCGCTGTCTTCGGATTCGAATCCCCAGGCACGACTCCCCGACTCACAGGCATAGAGTACGGTGACCTCTTCCGCCTGTTCCAATTGAGCCAGCTCCGCAAGAATCCGGGTTTTGGTTTCGTCGTTGATTTTTGGATGGGTGTTCATTTGATCTTTCATTTGGAATGTCATGGTGCCGAGTATTGGTTCAACGGGCTTGATTCGTCAAATGAAATGTGGGGGATATGCGCTCGCGGGCTCGCTGGATATGGGATATACGCTCGCGGGCTCGCTGGATGGGGTGGTTATACGGCAGGAAAATCCATTGTCTCGATGTGCGTCGGGTGGACCTGAACCAGATCGTGGATGGCGATGAGGCGTGTAATGTCTGCCCACCGGACGGAAAGGGTTTCAATAAGCAGTTGTTTCCGCATATTTCCCAAACGTACCCAAATGACTTTTGGTGGTGGACCGACGAGCAGGAGCCGGTCAAAAAAATCGGTGTCTTTTGTGAAGAGTATGAAACCGTTTTCTCTGGCGTAGTTCCAAAGTTCGGTGTCAGTAGCCTGTTGAGAAATCCGTGTGGAGTGAAGCCAGTCGATATCGAGGATTTGGCCGAGTTGATGGGGGAGATTCTCGTCGATGAGAAACCTCATGAAGCGCATTCCAGTTGGCTGTGGATGTCGCCGAGGCGGGTGGCGTATTCCAGACAGGCAGCAATGTCCTCTTTTTGTAGTCTGGGAAAGGCATCTAGAATGTCGTCAAAAGTATCGCCGGCACTGAGGTGTGAGAGGATGGTGCGAACCGCGATGCGGGTTCCTTGCACGATGGGTTTGCCGTTGCAAATATCTGGTTGGGTCTCAATACGGTTCATGCTTGGAATATGATCGGAAACAGGTGTTTTGTCAATGGTGAAGCTCGCGGGCTCGCTGGATAGGGGATAATGGATAAGCTAAAAAGGGGGCTTGGTCGGATAATGGGTGTCGTCGCGTAGCGACGGTTTGGGAACCGGGGATTTTCTTCCCGTCATTCCTTATTCCAATTCAAGATGGGGTTGAAATCCCTGGGACCGTCAGGCGACGCAACGCGGCGCACATCCCGTTGTGTACCTGGGGGAAAAGTGTCAGACCGTACATTGTAGCGAGCTGTATTTGATTGCAATTCACCACGTATTCTGTTTGATTCAGATCATGTGGACTTTGAAGGATTCGCGAAAAAACGGAGGGTGCTTGGCTCGCCAATGTGTTTTCCTATCACTTTTATCGTTTCTGGTGGTTTCTCACACCGGAGCCGTGAGTTTTTATTTCCCCTCTTTTGGGGAACCTGTTTTGTCAGAAAAACATCTGTTTGTCACGGAGGCGGGGCCAAGACCGGCGCGGCTGATGTGCTTCTCCAGAGAAAGCGGGGAAAAGCTGTGGGAGATTCAAGAAAGAAACACGACCATCATCCCCTGGTTTGTGGTCGGGGACCGTTTGGTTCTGACCAAGTCGAACAGGATATATACCGCCTCCTTGCAAAACGGGAGGACCCGTCGCGTGTACAGAACGGGGTTGAAAAGAGAATTTCAGTTGATTCCACACGGACCGGAAGGTGTTCTGGTTATGGGGGAAAACAGAAAGAAGGAGTATGTGTTGACTTTGGTGGACCTTGAACGCGAAAGAAAGGTCTGGCAGGCCCGGAACATCAGTTGGGTTGTCGCAAGAGGAAACGGGGTTTTGTTGTGTATGCACGAGGAAATCCGATCAGACAGAAGAATCCGTACCCATGAAAACCAAAAGCTTCAGGCGCTTTCCGAGGAAAACGGAAGGGTCTTGTGGGAAACCGACATGGCGAGTTCCGGTGTTGCGGTGGGGCACCTTTTTGTGGTCTATCAAGACGGGATGTTCGTTGGTCTTGAACAACAAACCGGAGAAATCGTTGCCACTTTGAAACCGACCCACCCCATCTCGGGCCACGTCCATATGATTGAACAGAATGGACAGGTGTTGGTTAAAACCCGGATCGACAAAAAAATGGAAATCGGGGAGGGTGACCCCTTCCACAACCTTTGGGGTGAGAACGAATCGACCCCGCCACAACAGGAGATTCGACGAGTAGAGGTTGTATCCATTTAATTCACAGAGAACGCCTACCCAGGAGACTGAGATGGGAAACATGGGAAGCTGATATTGAGCATGTATTTAGGAAGTTGTATGCTTTGCCGGATGAAGATGAATGGCGGGATGATGAGGAATAAATTGTCAGAATGGGCAAGGTTGAATGGCACTCATTCAAGTCCTACTTAAGCCTGGAGCGCACCTCGATTTTGAAAGGACCCCCTTCCGTGGATTTCAATCCACGGTCCATGCCGGAAAATGTGGGGTTCCGTCGCGTGGCGACGGTTGAGGGACTTGGGGATTTTCATCCCGGTATTCCGTAATCCCAAACCAAGATGGGGTTGAAACCCCCAGGTCCTTCAGGCGACGCTACGCGGCGCACATTTCCTAATGGACCCGGTTCCGTGGGTTGAAACCCACGGCTATGCGTCGGACGTCGCTACGCGACGAAAACACGCGGATTCCGCAATTTCCAACGCCGCCAACCCCAGTCGCCGCACCGGAAATCGTAATCGTAATCGTAATCGTAATCCTAATCGTAATCCAAAACCGAACCGTTCATCGATTCTGATGGCCTTTGGGGCTTTCCCGGAACTCAGGCGGGCTCATCGATTTGTTCCGCGATTTCCTTTGGAAGCAACTGCCAGAGTTTGGGATGCGCCTCAATGAGGCGCGCAATATCCGCAAGATCCTTCAAGCGCTTGCTTTGTCGTCTTTGCTTCTCAGACCATGCTTTGATTTTCCCGCGAAGCGTATCCTCCAGCGAGGCGACCCGCAGCAAAATTCCATGCACATCCGCCGCCACGGATCGGGCGGGATACTCATGATAAAACGATTCGGTGCTGATTTGCAAACTGACGGCGGAGTGACCTCTGAAGTTGATGGACCACGGAAAACGTTCGACATGAAAACCCTCCTTCTCCAGCAGGGATACGGCTTTATCCACCGATTCAGTCGCGACAACCAAATCCACGTCTTGGGTGACCATCGGATGTTTTGCCCAGTGGTTTACCGCCACGCCCCCAATCACACACCAATCCAGATCCGCACGCTCCAGAACATGCACCAGTTTCATTACATCGTCCGTGCCACCGGAGGTCTGCCAATCAAAAAATTGCTTTGAGGTCATGATGTGAGGGTATCCTATGGGGAAGGAATTGTCATGCGTTTTTTTGTTTCAGTCGGACTCGTCCGACCCGTCGGAGATTTTCATCCCGTCATTCCGTATTCCGATTCAAGATGGGGTTGAAACCCCCGGGTCCGTCAGGCGACGCTACGCGGCGCACATCCCGTGTTGGACCCGGTTCCGTGGGTTTGAAACCCACGGCTATGCGTCGGGCGTCGCTACGCGACGAGGGTCGAAGTTCAAAGTTCGATGTTCGACGTTCCATCCATTATCCCTTCTCCCTTATCCCCTTCAACCGATCTCGCTGCCTTTGGATGCGGCGGAGGGATTGGGTTTCTTTGGGGAGAGGGCGTTGGGTTTGCCAGTGGTCGACCAATCTTTGCGCCAGCCAGGGGGTGTAGAGGACGCCTTTGCTGCCGAAGCCGTTGAAAATCCATTGGTCGGGTTGTTCTGGGTGGGGGCCGATGATGGGAACGCGGGCGATGGCAACGGGTCGGATGCCGGCTTGATGGTCTTGGATTTCGTAGGGGAGGGCGAGGGTGTTTTTGAGGCTGGCCTCTAGTTCTGTGCGTCCATCGGGTTGGGGGACGGGGTCATCGACATCCCAATGATAGGTGGCGCCGAAGCGAAAACGGTCCTCACCGAGGGGCAGGAGGAATTTGTCGAAACTGTAGATGAAATCGGTGGGGAGTCCGGGAATTTTGACCGTGAGCACGTCGCCGTGGGCATTGCGCCAGCCGACGGCTTTCCACAGCGGGTCCCGGGCGGCCTGGTGGCCGGTGGCGTGGACGGTGAGGTCGGGTTTCGGGTTTCGTCCCCATTCGTTTCGGGATTTTCGACGCTGTTCGAGTGCGTCGAGCAGGACGGGGAGGTCCACCCAGCCGCCGCCCTCGATATAGACCACGCCCCAGGGTGTGCGGAGGGAGGCTTGGAGGCGCGGTTCGGTCAAGTTGAGGGGATGAACGCAGTCGGCCTTGGGCTTTTCCTCCCATTCCCGGCGTTGTTTTTCGGAGGTGAACACGCGGAGGGTGGGGAGGGGATGGAAAAACTTGCATCCGAGCCCTTCTTCCAAATCGGGATAAAAGCGATCCACTTCCGGGAGGGCGTCGTCGGCCCGCCAACTGAGGCTGAGACGTTGTCCGGTGACGGGCGTGAAGAGTCCGGCGGCCACCCGGCTGCTGGCGGGGGAGTCGTCGGCCCAAACGCTGACCCGGATGCCGTTTTGGCTGGCGATTTCGGCGAGGAGGGCTCCGGCGATTCCGTGGCCGATGATTTGCAGGTTCAAGGGGCTTTCCGGGGCGGGTTACCGGAAACGCGGGGCGATCGGCACAATCCGCCAGCCGTTGAGGCTTTCGGTGAGTTCGCGGGCGGTGAAGGTGTAGACCACGACTTTTTTGTTGGTGAGCCAGTCTTCGTTGCCCGAGGCTTTGCGAAAGAGGGTGAGACGGGGGGGCGTGGAGGCGGAGCCGCGGTTGGCCATGCGGTCCACGGGCATTTGCAGGGCGTGGGCGAGGTGTTCGATGAAGCCGCCGCTTTGGGCATGCATGTCGCCGCCATCTCCAAATACGAGGGTGTGGCTGTCGCCGAGCACGAGCACCGGACTGGCATCGTCCAAAAGGGCGCCGCCCTCGTCGCGGGTGACCTTGCGCCAGGGGAGGGATTCGCTGTAGTCGCCATCGGTCAGATCTCCGCGGATGCGCAGGTCGACGGGATCTTCGAGGGAGATGGCCACGGTTTCGGCTTCCGCGTACCAGTCCTGTTCGCGCAGCAGTTTGCCCACGGCGTCGGCGGCGAGTTCCACGCCCTGCGGGGACCAGTGGGTGTCCGTTTTGCAGTAGACGAGGGTTTCGGTTTTGTGTGTTTTGTAGAGGGCTTCGAGGTCCACCACGGTAAAACCCTGTTCGCGCATGTGATCCAGAAAGGCGGTGGCGCCGGAGGGTTCCTCTCCCTCGGTGGCATCGCCGGGAAGTTGTTCGGGATAGACCACGGCTTTGGCGGGGACGGGCACGAGCACGAGTTCGATGCCGAGTTCGTCGAGTTGGGCCTTCAGTTCGGTCAGTGCCGGGATGGGGTCGGCGTGTGCGGGTTCGGGCGGGACTTCGGGGGCAACCCAATCCGTGCCCTTGGCGACGTGGCGGAGTTCGTTGGCGAGAAAGAGCCAGCCGTCGCGTCCTTCGATGGCGCGGGCCTCGGGGTTGGCGTCGAGCAACGCTTGGGCTTTTGTTGCCAGATCGGCGCCCGCGTCGGCGTGAGCTTGGGCGAAGGCGATGGCAAAGAGCAGGGGGGCAAATATGGTTTTCATGGGAGTACTTCCTCAATCCAGAAGGGGGTTGCAAGCATTAGGTCGAGATCGTCGAGTTCGCTGGTGTTCAGCGAGCCGTATTGGCTTTCGACATCGGAAAAGGGAATGAGCCGCAGTCGGAGTCGGGTGCCGGAGCGCCATCCGGACGCCTCCAACAGGGTGCGGTTTCTCATGCTTTGAAAGCGGGCCACGGCTTCGGCATTGATGATGTCGCCGGCTTCGCTTTGCACATCCCGCAGGTGAACGGTGGCGACGTGATCGGCATAGGCGACTTGTCCGGGACGGGGGATGGAGCTGACTGCGGCCACGGTGGCGGTGACGGTCAGGGTTTCGAATCCGTCGATCAAGCCGCCGTCCCGCACTTCGCCTTCGATTTTCGGGGGCGTTTCCGGGGTGTCGGGCGGATCGCGCAGGGAAAAGGGAATGGGTTCCCAATTGCCAAACTTCAATTCGCGGGCGGCAAACTGCCAGACCACGACTTCGATGCCCTCCAGCGGGTTTTGTCCCCTGGCCATCTCCCGGGCGATCATGTCCCGGGTGGCGGAAGCGCCGGCGTCGTTGCGGACCCGGCGGCGGACGGGATGACGCAGGGACGCGGCCAGATGTTCGCCAAAGCCGCCGTCCTTGCCCCAGCCCATGGCTTCGAGGCTGAAAATATTGCTGAAACTGTCCCCGAGCAAGAGCACTTTGGGGGCGGCGTCGCTGTCGAGGTCCACTTCTTTTTGCACGATGGTTTCGGGCGGAATCAGGGTTTGGCCTTCGGCCAATCCCAGCATGGCGGTGATGTCGCCATGGTGGGTGATTTCGCGTTCGGTAAGCCGGAGGGCAACGCTTTCCTCGCCGGGTTCCGTCCATTCCAGGGCGGTGATCTTTTTGATGGCCAGATCGGCGGCATGGCGCATGGCTTCGGGGGTCCAGTGCGTGTCGGTGCGCAAATAGGCGGGGGAATCCTTGGCAAATTCGGCGAGGGGTTTGCGGAGATCGAGGGTGGCAATGCCGCGGGCTTCCAGTTGTCGGTAGACTTCGTCCTCGGCGGCTTGGGTCAGCGGACGGGAAAGATCGGTCCGGGAAATGGATTCGGGGTGGATTTGTGGTTTGACGGGGGCGGGGACCACGAGCAGTCGGATGCCGAGGTCGGCGAGGGCGTCGTGAAAGGCCTGAATGCCCTCCACGGGGACGGAGGCGTCGAAGGGACGGTGGGTGAGAAATTTCAAATCGGGTTGGTAGTTCAGCCATCCATCGCGTCCGGGTATGGCTTGTCCGTTGCCGGAGCCGAGCCGCCAGAGCAGGGGTTGTCCGGCCCGCAGGAGGTGGCCGTGGAACCAGGCGGTGTCCTCGATTTCGGTCTCCCAGTCGTCCATGGTGGCCAGCAATTCGCGGTTGGCGGCAAAGAGGCGGTTTTTGCCTTCTTCCTGGCCGCGTTGCCATCCTTTGTTGGCGATGGCGGGGAATTGCAGGAGGGTGCGGAAGGAGGACATGTCGTGGAACAGTTGCCCGAGGGTGCCGAGGAGGAACAGGATCACGAAAGCGACCAGCAGCACGGATTTGCCGACAGGGGAGATGTCGGTGAGGCCAATTTCGCGTTTGGCCTCGGCTTCTCGTTTGGGGATGGGCAGGGGGGCGTTCATCTTAGAAGATAAAGTAAATAAAGGGGTTGAAGGCTTGAATGGTCATGAAGGCCACAGAAGAAAAGAGGGCGAAAATGACCACGGCCACTTTCACGGGCCCCATGCGTCGGGTCCAGTCCCAAGTTTGGGGGGCGAACCAGGTGAAGCCCACCGCCGCCAGCAGGCTGATCATGAAGTAGGGGGTGTGCAATTGGGCGGTGATCAGGGATGCGTTTCCGTTGGCTCCGGGGGTGAACAGGGTGCGGATCAACCCCATGGCGGCGGTGGCGGTGTCGGAGCGGAAAAAAATCCAGGCCAGACAGGTGATGAAAAAGGTGTAGCCGACCCCGACGATTCGCGGGAGGGTGATGCGGGGAAAGCGGGGGATGAGGAAGCGTTCCAATGCCAGGAAAAGTCCGTGAATGCCGCCCCAAATGACAAAAGTCCAGGCGGCGCCGTGCCAGAGTCCGCCGATGAGCATGACGAGGGCGAGGTTGATGTAGGTGCGGGTGTGTCCGCGGCGGTTGCCGCCGAGGGGGATGTAGAGGTATTCGCGCAGCCAGGTGGAGAGGCTGATGTGCCAGCGTCGCCAAAATTCGGTGATGGTGGCGGCGTGGTAGGGGGAATCGAAATTTTTGGGGAACACGAATCCGATCATGAGGCCCAGGCCGATGGCCATGTCGGTGTAGGCGCTGAAGTCGAAATATATTTGAAAGGCGTAGGCCAGAACCCCGGTCCAGGCGTCGAGAGTGGTGACCTGTTCGGCGTCGAACACCAGATCGGCCATGTTGCCGCAAGGGTTGGCCAGCCAGATTTTTTTCATCATGCCGATGGAGAAAAAGGCGATGCCGCGGGCGAATTTTTCCAGGGTGTGGGTGCGGGTGACGATTTGGTCGGCGACTTCCTGAAAGCGGATGATGGGTCCGGCCACGAGTTGGGGAAACAGGGAGACGTAACAGGAAAAATCGACGAATTTGCGAATGGCCTTGGCGTCCCCGCGGTAGCAGTCGATGGAATAACTCATGGACTGGAAAGTGTAAAAACTGATGCCCAGTGGCAGGGTCACGTTGAGGGTGCGTTCAAAGAGGGGACCGGCCGCGCCCATCATCTGCGCGATTTCGTTGATGGAATCGCTGAAAAAGTTAAAATACTTGAAGAAGCCGAGGAGGCTGAGGTTGGTGACGATGGAGACGAGGAGGGCCAGGCGTTGCTTTCGGTTGCGCGGACCGTCGCGCGGGAGGGGGTTGAGGGTGCCGTCGGGGTCGGTGGCGGGGGCGGCGATGACGAGGCCGCAAAAATAATCCACCACCGTGGAGCCAAACATGAGGATGACGAACAGCGGGTTGGCCCATCCGTAAAAGAGGTAGCTCAGGAGGGTGAGCAGGAGGGTGCGCCGTCGCACGGGCACCACATAATAGAGGCCCAAGACAAAAGGGAGAAACCAGAAAACGAAAAGGTGTGAGCTGAAAACCATATGTGCTAGGGGGCAATATCCAAATAAACGGGAATGTCAAAGTCCGGTTCCAAAGTATCCGCCGGATAAATGTCTTGGAGGTGGGCATGTGCCTCGAAGGGTTGCAACTGCAGGGTGGCGGTTTTCCCGGGCTCGGTGACCGGAAGGGGTTGGGCCTGTCCGTCCAGCAGCCCCCAATGGTACACGCGGAAGCGTTTCGGGGGGGCGATGCCGTTGAGGGTGCGCACCAACTCGTATTCGTGGGCCACCATGATTTCCCGGTAGGGTTCGATTTCGGAAAGGCGGGGCACGGGGGTGACGGCCACGAGGCGGGCTTCGACTTCGCCGGAGGGCACGGGTGTGCGGGCGGCGAGGCGCATGGCCGCCTGTTCGGCGTTGGCGGCGACTTCTTGGGCGTCCAAACAGCGATTGTAGATGGCGACCCCTTCCAGGGCGCCTGCCCAGTCGCGTCCATTGTCGCTCTCGGCGCCGATATGGAAGCTGTAGGGTTCCCAGGACGAAAAATCCCCCCGATGGGCGGTGGAATGGACGCTTTTCACGCCGTCCAAATAGGCGGTGAGTTCTCCGGGCCGATAGGTGACGGTGAGGTGTACCGGACGTTCGGTGTTGACCGGGCCCAGTTCGATTTGCCGTTCGTGGGCGTTCCGGCTGGTGTTGTCCGTGCGCAGGCGGATTACGAATTGGTCGCGTTCCTGTCCGAGGGTGAAATTCCGGGTGCCGGTTCCCTGGGAAAAGGTGAGGATGCGGGCGGGTCCGGTCTGATGGCTCCTTCGGGCCTGGATGACGGCTTCGAGGGTGATCTCGCCGGAAGTTTGAAAGGCCTCCAAGAGAAGGGCGTCGGCATCCGGGGCCAGAAAACTGCCGCCATCCAAAATCATGGTGTGGTGGGCGGTAAAGCGGGCGCGGTTGCGGGGCGTCAAATTGAGGGTTTGGATGCGGTTGTCTCCGGGAGATCGCATTTCCCGGAGTCCTTGTCCGTCTTCCCAGGCAAGAATCAGACCGTCGGGGTTGACCGGCCAGGTGGACGGGGTCAGTTTGACGGTCTGGGTGGGCATGACGTTGGGACGTTGGGCGGTGTCGCTGATCCCCCGGATTTCGAGTTCGAGGGAATCGGAGGCGGGGGATTCGGGCACAAGGCGAACAAAGGGGGTGTCGGGATCATGCAGGATTTTCAGGTGACGCGATTGGCCGTCGATCCTGAAACGCGCTTGGTCGACGCGCACGTTTTCGTTGAAGGTCAGCATGATTTCCCCGTTTCGAGAGAGGGCGGAAGAAACCAGGGTCGGAGGCGTGGGGGGCAATACCGACACTCTTCCGCGTTTGAGTTCTCCGTCGCGTTCCGCCACCACCGTGTATTGGCCGGGCTCCGTGAAGGTGAGTTCCGGTCCTTGGGCGGGCTGGTCGTTGACCCGCCAGGTCCAACCGGAAAGGTCTTCTTCGGCACTCATGGCCACCTGATAGGGGGCCTTGCCGGCATGAAGGCCCAACTGCAGGGGACGGGCATACACATCCGGAAAGCGGTCCGTGGTTGATGCCGAGGTGATGCGGACGGGGGTGCCGTTGATTTCCAAGGTGGCCGGGTCCAGCGGCGCCACGAAAATATCGTAGTTGCTTTTGTGGTGATCGTGTTGATTGGAGGAGGCGGAATAGGCGATTAATTGGCGGCAGGGGGAAACCTGGGGAAAATAGATGTAACTTTGGTTGTCGGGCATGCGGGCGTCGTTTTTGCCGAGCACGGTTCCGGTTTGGCCGGTGGCCAGATGAATGCGGTTGATGGGGCCGCCGGAGCCCTGCACCCAATATCCCCAAACGCCGTCGCGGGTGATCAGGGGTTGGCATCCGCCTTGCACGCTCCGCTGGGTGATTTTTTGGGTTTCCTGATCGTAATCAAAAAAGCCCGGTCTGCCGTAAAACGCGTATTGCAGGGTGGGGTCCACCAAATAGGCGTTGCCCCGGTTGCGTTCGGGGGCCATGTCGTGGACCATGCGCGTTGTTTCGCCGGTGCGGAGATCGAGTCGTTGGGCATAATAATGCGCGTCAATGGTAATCAGTTCGTGATCGTCCAGCCACACGGCGGCCCGGTGCTGTCCGTAGGGACGGGCGTTTTCCAGGATCTTTTTCGGAGCTTCGTCGGAGTCGAACGCCAACAGATACATGGGAATGATCACGTTTTCATTGTGGCGATTGTATCCGCTTTGTCCCTTCGGAAAAGAGAGATAAACCATGCGTTTGCCATCGGGAGAAATGTGGGCCGCGAGATGTTCGCGGTCCGGTTCTTCCGGAGTGACCTGCCGGGGGCGTACGTCCTCGGCGAAATCCTGTCGATAGATGCGCCAAGAACCGCTGCGATTGCTTTCCCAAACCACAAAGCCATCCTGAAGATGCGGGGGCAGTTCCTCGGCGCGGGCGAAGGTCAGGGCACTGCCCAGAAACAAAACCAAACACAGCATTTCGCATAGACGCGGGCGAATGCGTGGACGGCCTGTGCAATTTGAGGAAAAAACGTTCATACAATTCCGAGGGACATGGAGATGGGGATAAAATGCAACCAGAGCCAATACTAAGGGCTTTTTCCCGGCTGGCAATGGTAATTTTGTAAATTCCAGCACCGGCCCGGGTTTGGCGTCTTCCCCAAAGAAAAACCTCCCCGCGCGGAAAACCACGCGGGGAGGGCCTGCAAATGAACACTCGCACAAATTGGATTATTTGCGACGACGGCGCTGGTTGACAACCCAGGCCAGTCCGGTAATTCCCAGCAAAACGAGTGTGCTGGGCTCGGGGATCACCGTCAGTGTGGAGTCAGAGACTTGGAAGTGGTCGGAAAAGGTTCCGGTGTTTCCTCCGTCGAACTGTAGACGGCCCTGGTTCCATAACGTTTCATAGTTGCTGGATGCAAAACCGGCAATGGTCAGCGCGCCCCCGGATCCCGCAAGAAAGTTGATGCGGGAATCCCCATCGGAAGACAAACCATCCGCCGTCAAGGTCCCGTTCCCCAACCCAAAAGTCGTGAAACCACCGTTCATGTTCAACGTGGAGCCGGAGATGGTGACCGATCCACTTTCGATGTATAGCAGCGATCCATCGCGATTTCGAATTTGGTTTGCGGAAATACTGCCGCCCAGCACGTAAATTTCAAAGGGGTTTCCACTCACATGTTGGAGGTTGGCCGTACTGGCAATACTCCCTCCGGTCAAATACCAGGTCATCCCTCCCAGGGTGCGGTTAAATCCAGTGGTGAGGTTTCCCGCGGTCTGCACAAAAGTCAGATCCGCAAGCCCACTTGGAATGTTGGTGTCAATATTGATTAACCCGACTTCCGTGCCTGTTGGCAGTCCATTGTTCCAATCATCCGCTTCGGTGATGTTCGAACCGGTAAAGGTTGTGGTGGTGGTGGGAACAACAATCGGTGCCGCGTTAGCCACATGGCTGAAAGCGCCGATCAGTAAAAGTAAACATTTCATTTTCATATTCATGTATTTTCTCCTTCGTGTGTTTATGCTGGGGTATTTCGATTCATTCTTCACGGTTCACAGAATTTATTGGGTTCTGTTTTTGTGCATTCCCGCGGATATGTTGGGGTTTTAGGTCAACAGAAGCGCTGGAAATTTACTTGATCACATCTTACCGCAACCGGATGCATGCGGTCAAAGGGTTCAAAATTTAAACCGTTGAAATACCTGGCCATCTTTAGTGCCAGCAGATTCCAATTCTGGAAAATCTCGATGTTCCAGTGTTTTCAGGGCATTGTCCTCTGGCACGTTCGTGAAGCGAATGGAAACCGAAGCAAAGTCGTCCAAACAGAGGGGGCTCCGAGGCTGCGTAACAGCCCATGGCCCGTCCCAAATCGTGACAGACGATATCAATAAAATTCGTTTCGATTCTCTTTACATCCTTCCGAGTTTAGCCTCGGTTTTTTTTCGCAGTCAATGCCAAGGCCAAACCGGAGACTCCGAGCAGTATCAGGGTGCCTGGCTCGGGGATGGCGACGAGAGAAAGCCCCCAGTCACCCGCCTGATTGTTTCCCCCGCCAAAATAATCGTTACCAGAACGGAAATTCAGGCTTTCGCTTTCTTCTTGTCGAAACCCCATCCCCGCGGGGTACGCATTGCCGATGCTGTATTGCATGACAATGTTTCCAGGCGCTTCGGAAGTCCCATCCAGAATGAATGCATAATGATTCCCCGGGATGAAGGTCAAGGTGGAGGGCAAGGTCCAGGTGAGGGTCGTGTAGGGATCGTCGTTCACGGTGATTCCTCCGGAAGTTTGGCCAAATGGAGCCTCGTTTCCTCCAACAGCGGCAATGGTGTAACTCGCGCTTGCCATCGTCGTGGACGCTGCAATTTGTGGCGGCGTGTAGAAGTTTTCAACCACGTTTCCAAGGTTGATCACATGCAAGTCAAAAGTTGCACCCTCCACGGCTCTTCTCACGATGGTGTTCACCGCGACAGCTTGGAACGTATCGGCAACAACGAATCTTTGCATTGCCGCCCTGGATTCACGAAAGAAATAGTTTTGCTCGTTCGTGGACGTCACGCTCGCCGAGGGAGTAAGAACAAGGTCCGCGTCGTTGTATTGGGTCGTTCCGGTTGTGAACATAATTGAAGCGTAGGTTTGCCCCAAACCGATCGCCAGTGCAATTGTAAGAAAATGTTTGTAATGTTTCATGGATTTTTTTCCTTTTATCATGGGGTTGGGTTGAGGGGTTTCATCAGTTAAATCATTGATGTCGACGCTGGTTGACGACCAAGGCCAGTTCGGTAATTCCCAGCAACCTGAGCTAGCTGGGCTCTGTTAATGACGGACATATTCACACCAGTGATATCAAAAAAATCTCCACCGCCCGAAGCGTTGGGGTTTCACGTCAACGGAACGGCTGGAAATACACATAATCGCTTTATACCCCATACCGTGGCAATCGGTCAAAGGGTTCAAAATTTAAACCGTTGAAATAGCGGCCATCTTTAACGCCAGCAAATTCCAATTCTGGAATCCGGGGCAAGTGATGGGTTCGCCGCTGTCGGGTTCGTAGCATTCGTGCAGCTCGCCGTGTCGTTCCAGATCGCTCCCGAACAGCGACAGGGTTTTATCCCCGAGTTCGCGGGCCTCGTTTTCATATCCGTATCGGCGCAGGCCTTCCCATATGAGATAATTGGATACACCCCATATGGGTCCGGTCCAGGGGGAGGGATTTCCCGAGGCCCGCAAGCTGTACATGCGCTCGCGTTTGTCAAGAGTACGGACGCCATAAGCGGCGCAAAAACTGTCGGGATTCCCATAGTGCTCTCGCACCAAACGCTCCGCTTGCGCCTCCGTGGCCACCCCGCTCCATAATGCCAGGAATCCTGACCAAATTCCGATGCGCATTGGAAGACTGTCCCAGGCGCGCAGGCGGCCCGCGTGCAGTCCGACCTTACACGGATGGCGCTCCTTGAAACAGAAGTCGGCATTGTAGAAAAAGCCGTCGCGTTCGTCCCAGCAATGATTCTGGATGGCAGATGTCAGTTTTTCCACCTCTCCGCGGAATTCGGAGGAGTCCAGCCCGGCGGTTTCCAGCAAGTACACATGCGATTGCAATTCCATCACCATCATGCAGTTCAGAAAAACCGAACCGCTGGACCGGGGCGGCCGGTCGAAGGTGCACGGGTCGTTGTCCACGCCGATACCGTCATCATTCTGCCAGAAAAGCAATCCGCAGGCATGACGGTGGTGATCGAGATAGTTGTTGAGAAAATAGCCGATGTACATGAGATCCTCTCGTAACCAAGCAATGTCGCCGTCCTTCCGCACAAGAAAGGCGGCGTGCTGTGCGAGACAGGGCTTGTGCATGTTGCGGGCCCAAGGATCGGCGGGGAGATCCGCGCCGCCGGGTCCGACCACATACGGGATCCACCCGGTGCAGCCGTTGGCCTTGGCAATGTCCAACCAATTCATGATGCAGCCGCGCTCGTACGGGCGCAGCTTTGCCCGCGAGTCTACGTCTTCGGCGTACAGCTCCCGCAGCGCCACATTGGTGAGCCAAGAATCCCAATCCCACAGATGCTCGTTGTACTGGGCGCTGCCCGGCACAAGATAGGGATGCCGCAGGCGCCCCGATGGCTCCCGGTACATCCGGGGGGCGTGCTCCAGAGCATATTCGCGGATGCTGGCAGATGAAGGATGATGCATGATGTCTCCAATCGCGGGAAAATTCCAAGGCTTGAATTTCAATTCCGCTGAGTCCAGACGGCCACCATGGGTTGCGCATGGGCCCGCAGGGCGGCATAGGCGGCGGGGGTGAGGTGAAGCTGATCCTCCACGTAATATTCGGGCACTGGGCATCCTCCGGGAAGAAACACGGGATCGGTGTCGATCCAGAGATCTTCAGGGGGCAGGGCGGCGCGTATGGCTGCGCATACCTTGGTGATTTCGCAATGTCTTTCGTTTCGCTGGGGGCATTTGATGATGGAGAAATATCCAAAAGGGCAGGGGATTTGTTCCCGCACCTTCAACAGGTCACGAACAATTTCCTTCTGTTCCCGTTCGCGTCCCACATCGTTGCTTCCGACATAACAGAGCACAAAATCCGGATCCACTTCCTGTAGCAATGGTCCGATGCGGGGAATCCAGTCGGTGGTGATGCTGCCCCCCACGGCATGGTTGATCACGCGGAAACCCGGCGCCAGTTCGTCCGGTCGTCCCCACTGCTCCATGATGGAACTGCCGATCAGCAGCAGCGTCTTGCAAAAGAGTTTCTTGACCTCCGGTTTCACCACCTTGCCCATGGCATTTCGGGGGAGATCGCCGACCACCTTCAGGTGGGATGGGCATTTGTAGGTGGCCATGCGGGATTTTCCCCAAGCGCGGAGATCGGAAAGGGAGAGCGTGCGACCGTCATTGAGCACCACGGCTGCGGCCACCCGTTCGCCCCACTCTGGGTCGGGCAACCCCACGACCGCTGCCTGCGCAATGTTCGGATGATCCAACAATACCGTCTCAATGTCCAGCGCGGAAATTTTAAACCCGCCGCTTTTGATGATGTCCACGGAGTTGCGTCCGAGGATGCGGTACACCCCGTTTTCACAGACCGCGATGTCCCCGGTTTTGAACCAGCCGTCGCCGGTGAAACTTTCCGCGGTGGCTTCCGGACGGTTCCAATACCCCGCGAAGACCGTGGGGCCCCGCACCTGGATCTCGCCTTCCTCTTCACCGTCCTGTTTTTGCAGCCGCACCTCCACACCGGGCAGCGGCCGCCCCACGGAGCCGGGCAATCGCTCCCCATGCAGCGGGTTGGACAGCGCCATGCCGATTTCGGTCATGCCGTAACGCTCCAGGAGCGTGTGTCCGCTGATCTCCCGCCAACGATGAAAGAACGGTGGTGGCAAGGCGGCGGAACCGCTGACCATCAGCCGCATTTTTGCGCAGCCCGCGCGGAAGGCCGCTCGTTCCGTTTCGGTGGCGGCATCCCATCTGGCCAGCAAACGTGCGTAGATGGTCGGCACGGCCATAAACACCGTCAAATCACCGTCGCAGATTCGGTTCCAGACCATATCCGCGTCAAACGCGGAAAGGATGTCGCAAAAGGCGCCGTTCCAGAGGGCGCCCCCAAGCACGTTCACCACGCCGTGCACATGATGCAGGGGCAAAAAGAGCAGGATCCGGTCGTCCGGGCTCCATTCCCAGGCTTTCGAGAGACTACGAATCTGCGCCGCGAGGCCCGCGTGTGTGGTCAGGGCCCCTTTGGGCTTTCCGGTGGTGCCGCTGGTATAAATCATCAAGGCACCGGCCTCCGGACGAATTTCCGGAAGCTCGCCCGGCTCTCCCTCAGTCCATTCCGACGAGATAATCAGCTTTTGACCCGGCTTTAACAGAAGTGTCAATCGGTCTACATACTCCGCGGAGGCCACAAGGATTTCCGCCCCCGAATCCTCGATCACATACCGCAACTCCGGTTCCGGATGCTGTATGCAGAGCGGTACCGCGATTCCTCCCGCCCTCCAGATCGCCCACTGCACCAACACGTATTCAAACCCGGGACGCACCAGAAAAGCAATTCTGGGGGAGTGCGGCGCGTGGAGTGTGGAGTGCGGAGTGTGGAGTGCGGCCTGCTGAATCGAGGGCTTTTCCCGACAGTCATGGATCAACGCGTCAAGTTGTGTGCGTAGGATTCCTGCGAAGCGGGCGGAGGCCTCCAGGAGTTCGCCATAGGTGCGGGAACCCGTGGAGTCCCGTAGCGCCGCGCGGGTGGGACTCAATTCCAAAAAACGGTTCGGGTTTATCATGTGGCATGCCTTACCTTTCCACGTCACCGGATTCAATTCACAGGGATTTCAAATCGTTGAACGGTCTTCACGCTCGGATTGATTCGGGTTCATTCCGTCTAGTACTCTGTAAACCATAAATCTTCGCATAGGATTGGTCTACTTTGGATGCTGGGGATGGGAGGAGGGGCTTGTGCAACCTGGAAGGTTGTGCATGACCCTCCTCCCATTTCCAGCGCCAAAAGAGGCCAAAGTTCAAGGAAGGCCGTTCATGAATTTTTTTATTATATTGGTTTATTATCAAGGATTTCCAACCCTGCGGGCCATGATCTTCCGGCGGATTTGCACCCCAAAA
>JAFIGC010000111.1 GCA_020831635.1 Verrucomicrobiota bacterium
ATAGCTTATGCCTATGGATGGTCGAATAAATCGACAGGCCCTAAAGTCGGGACTTTGACGCGATATTTATTTCCGAAACAACGCCAGTTGATCGAATTTCCCGCCGAGGATGGGGATGTGGGGGAGGCCGAGCCATTGATCGAGGATGCTGCCGTATACGGCGCGGAAATCGGTTTCGTGGGGGACGTCGCCGTTGACGAGTTTGCCGAGGTCGGGGGTGTTGCCGTGGAGTCCGCCTTTGACTTGTCCGCCCACCAGGAGCATGGGGCCGGCGGCGCCGTGGTCGGTTCCCTGGCTGTTGTTCTCGGCGGCGCGTCGTCCGAATTCGGAAAAGCCCATGAGCAGTATCCGGTCCCAATGGCCTTGTCGGGTCATGTCGCGGCGAAAGGCGGTCAGACTTTCGGCGAGCTGACGCAGGAGTCGGTCGTGGACGCCGGGTTGGTTGGCGTGGGTGTCGAAGCCGCCGTGGCGGAGATAAAAGACGCGGCTTTTAAGTCCGCCGCCGATGAATCGGGCGATGAGTTGCATGTCGCGTCCGAGGCGGTGGTTGGGATATTCAATACGGGAGCGGTATTTTTGGCCGGCTTGGGCGATGAGATCGGAGGAGAGGGCGGCGTCCACGGCGGTGCGTTGCAGGTATTCGATGTGATGGGCGGGTCCTTCGTTGAGGAGGCCGTTTTGGGTTTGGTCGAGGAAGAGTCCGCGTTGGCGGGCATCCTGGGTGCTGCTGCGGGCGGCGGGTTTCCAGGCGTAGGCGTCTGGATCGTCGACCACAACCCCGGCGGCGCCCCCGGCGGGGGTGCGGAGGGCTTGGGGGAGTTCTTTGCCGATGGTGATGGCGGCGGTTGCGGGAATGGGGTCATCGCCACCGCATTGGGCGTCCACATAGCGTCCCAGCCATCCGTGGGGAATTTTTTGGTTGGCGCCGGAGGCGGTTTCCCAAATCTCCATGGAACGGAAGTGGGAGCGGTTGGGGTTGGGGTAGCCGACGTTTTGGATCCAGGCGAGGTCGCCGTCGTCGAACAGTCGATGGGCCTCTTGCAGGGCGGGGTGGAGGCCGATTTGATCGTTGATGCGGATGAGGTCGCGGGGACGGAGGGACAATTCGGGGCGCAAGTTGAAGTATCGGGCGTCTTCGTAGGGGACGAGCGTATTGAGTCCGTCGTTGCCCCCGGAGAGTTGCAGGACGATAAGGATGCGGTCGTCGGGCATGCCGGGGATGGAGGAGAGGGTGTCGGTATTGGGGGCGGCGAGGACGGTTTGACTCAGGAAATGGGGCACGGTCCCGAAGGCGGCGGCCAAGGGGAGGCTGGAGCGGAGAAAATCGCGGCGGGTATAGGGTTTGGGGGTGTTCATGGGGCGCCTTTTCAGCAGAGTTGATAGTCGGGTGAACTCATCAAGAGGTAGAGCACGCCGCGGAATCGTTCCGCGGAGGTGCTGCGGGTGATGTTGAAAAGCACCCGGGCGTTGTTGGCGCCGCGGGTGAGGTATTGCACCAGTTCCTGCTGGCGGGCGGGGGGCAGGGGACGTCCGAAAAGGCGGAGGGCGGCCTGTTGCAGGCACCAGTCGGCGTCTTGTTCGCGATTGGGGGCGATAAAGGAGGTTAAATCGAGATAAATTTGTGGATCCAGTCCGGGGCGGGGATTGTGACCGCGTCCGCGCAGGGCATTGGGGACTTCGCCGGTGGTGAGGAAGTGGAGCCAATGGTAGCGCATCATGAGGGCGTTGGAGTTGATCCAGTGGTGGCCTTCCTTCCATCCGTCCACATCCGGCGGCCAGAGCAGTTCCTGGCCCATCTGGCGGAGGGCGAGCAGGGTGGCGGCGACGGGGGGCTCGGGGTTGGTTTGCAGTTTTCGGTGGGTGCCGACCACCAATTGCACGGGGCTTTTGACAAGTCCGCGCAGGCTTTGGGTGGAAAAGAAGGCTTTGGACTTGAAGACGGTGGCCAAAAAGGGGCGGATCTGGAAGTTGACGGCCCGGAAATGGGCGGCCATTTCGTCCACCAGGGCTTCGGAGGGGTTTTCGTGGGCGAAAAAGGTGAAGAGTTTTCGGGAGACAAAACGGGCGGTGGCGGGATGGTCCACGATACGGTCCACGATCTCGTTCACGGCCAGGGCGCCGGTTTCGCCCAAGGGTTTACCGAGGAAGGTTTTCGGTCCGTCGTCGTGATGACGGGGCGCGAATTGGGATTCGAAATCGCGTACCCGCCATCCGGTGAGGGCGCGAGAGGCTTCGAGGACGTCTTTTTCGGTGTAGCCATTGCCTTCGCCCATGGTGTAGAGTTCCATGAGTTCGCGGGCGAAGTTTTCGTTGGGTCGGCCTTTGACGTTGGAGGCGGAGTCGAGGAAAATGACCATGGCGGGGTCGATGCAGACGGCTTTGACGAGGTCCCGGAAGTTGCCGCCGCCGTTTTCGCGGAAGAGGTTGATGTGGTGGTACATCATGACGGGGTCGTTGACTTTTTCGGCGGAGACGGCGAAGTGGCTGTGCCAGAAGAGGGTGAGTTTTTCGATGAAGGGTTGGGGGCCGTCCAACATGCGACGCAGCCACCAGGCTTGGAGGTCGCGCATGTGGGCGTTGCGTTTGTTGCGAAAGGCCTGGCGTTCTTCCGGGGTGGAGAGGCTGCGGTAGGTGCCTCGTTCGTAGGTCCATTCGTCCAGCCATTCGGGGGGCGTGACGGAGTTGTGGATGAGGGAGCGGAGGAGGAAATCGACGGCGTCGTCGGGTCCGAGGTCGGTAATGAATTCAACGGTGTCGGAGGACGCGCCGAAGCCGCTGCGTTCCAGCAGGTGGAACGCATGGCGGGGTCCCCACGGTCCGTGGACCCCGGGCAGATAGGGGGCAAGCGATTCTGAAGACGTACTCATGTTATGGGTAATGTACGGTGGAAGTGATTTTTGCGCAAGGGAAAAGTAGCGCGACAGTCCCTGTCGCGAACGGTGTGGTTATCGGCAAGGGACTGCCGATTTACGTTGGCAGTAGCGCGACAGTCCCTGTCGCGAACGGTGTGGTTATCGGCAAGGGACTGCCGATTTACGTTGGCAGTAGCGCGACAGTCCCTGTCGCGTATCTGGAGAAGATGGGTTTTGGGGGGTAGGGGGACGGGAGCGCCGGTCTCCGCACCGGCGATAGCGAAACCACATCCGCGCCGGAGGCACTCTTTCTTGACGTTTGCTCTAAAGCCGATATGTTAGTCTTACAGTTCCCATTTATGGAGGAAATTCATGACGACCATCACGATTAAAATCAAAGACGATAGTAAGACACACGATGTGTTGCGCTTTCTGCGCGATATTGATTTTCTGGAAATAGAAGAGTCTTCCTCCAATACCGACCCCAAAGAAAACCTACAACGGTTTCCCGGACTTGATCTGGGCTGGATGCAAGGTTCGATGACTCGTGAGGAAATGAATGCGCGTTGATTTGGCATCTGTTTCCTCGCCAGTATATCTGGACACAAACGTTTTCATCTACGCAGTGGATAAACGAGATCCTCGCAAGCACACAATCGCAAGAGATCTCATAGGAAAATCTATCCAGATGGGAATTTGCCAGTATTCGGTACAGGTCATGGCGGAATGGCGAAACGTGATGATCAGAAAATTCCATGAGCAAATGAGTGCGGAGTACAGAGCCGAGTTCCTAAAATTGCTTTCAGAACATCATCCATCCCCCATGACGGGCGAACTCATTTGTCGGGCCGAGGCCATTGTCAATCGATACTCGATTTCTCCATTCGATTCCACTCATATTCAATCTGCTTTGGATGTCAATTGCCTGTATTTTTTTTCAGAGGATATGCAAGATGGATTGGTCATAGATGGCAAGCTAACGATCATCAATCCTTTTGCTGACTCCTGACGCACTTCGTATTCTACACTATTAGTCATTGGTCACTCCAAATTTGTCACGCCAGAATGATGTGTGCGCTAGCGAGTGCAACGAAGCCACCGCTTTCCGGAGCCCGTGCGAAAGGCTTGGCCAGTGCAAAGCGGTAGCTCTGGTCGTACCTCCCGACGCTACCGCACTCCAAAGCGGCTTCGCCGCGCTTGATTCTCCGGAGCCTCTTTATCTTTCCAAAATACAGGTGGGTTCTTCGGCGAATGGGTCTCCGTACACGCTGTTGGCGCGGGAGCGGGATCCGCCGCAGACGGCGCGGTATTCGCAACGTCCGCATTTGCCTTTGAGTTTGCGGGGATTGCGGAGATCCCGGAACAATTCGTCTTGGCGGTACACTTGGGTGATGGAGTGGGTGCGGACGTTGCCGCGTACGGTGGCCAGAAATCCGCTGGGGCAAATGTCGCCGGTGTGGTCGACAAAGCAGAAGCCGTTGCCGGCGTTGACGACCTTTTGGGACGCAGGGATGGGAGCGATGGCGAGTGACGAATTTCGAGTGTCGAGTGACGAGTGAGGGGAATGACGAGTTTCGAGTGACGAGTGACGAGTTTCCGGTGCGGGGTTCGACAAGCTCACTCCGGGGGAGTGGGGCGTTTCTTTTTTGTGCTGGAGGAGGTGGCGGCGGTAGTGTTGGGCTTCGGTGACTTTGATGACGTAGGGGGCGGTCTTGGAGAGGGCGTGGAGTTTGGCGAAGAGGGCTTCGGTCTCTTCGGCGTTGCAACCTTGCAATTCTGAGCCGCGTCCGGTGGGGACGAGGAAGAAGACTTCCCAAAAGACGATGTCGAGGCTGGAGACGAGGGCGGCGATTTCGTCGAATTGTCCGATGTTGTTGCGGCAGAGGACGGTGTTGATTTGCAGGGGGATGCCGAGTTCGCGGGCCCAACGGGCACCCTGGAGGGTGAGGTCGAAGGAGCCGGGGACGCGGCGGAAGTCGTCGTGTTGCGTGGCGGTGGGGGCGTCGAGGCTGAAGGCGACTTGATCGATTCCGGCGGCTTTGAGGGAGGCGAGGCGTTCTCGGGTGAGGCGGGGGGTGCCGGCGGGGATGGTGCCCATGCGCAGGCCGAGGGATTTGCCGTGGGCGATCAAGTCTTCCAGGTCGTCGCGCTGGATGGGGTCGCCCCCGGTGAGGACCACGATGGGGGTGCCCATGGTTTTGATTTCGTCGAGGAGGGCCTTGCCCTCGTCGAGGGACAATTCCCGGGGATCGCGCCAGTCAATGGCGGAGGCGCGGCAATGTCGGCAGGCCAAGGCACAGGCGCGGGTGACCTCCCAGATGACCAGGAGGGGGGCTTGGGCAAAGTCCACCGAAAAAGGCGCTCTGCGGACACCGGGCCTGTCCGACTGATCAGACTGATCAGACCCATCCGTCTGATCCGACGGATCGGTCGGATGATGGTTCGGATGCATTTCTTCCTATCCTTTGACGGCGCCGGCGGCGAGGCCTTTGACGAAGGTCTTCATGGTGAAGATGAACATGATAATGAGGGGAACGGAACTGATGGCGTAGCCGGCCATCATTTCGCCGTATTGTTTCACGTATTCGCCTTCGAGGTACATGAGGCCGACGGGGATGGTGAGCAGTTCGGGGTCGCGCAGCACGATCAGGGGAAGAATCACGCTGTTCCAGGTGCCGAGGAAGTCCATGATCATACAGATGGAGATGACGGGAATGGACATGGGGAGGACGATGTGTCGGATTTGGTGGAGGTGTCCGGCGCCGTCCATCTGCGCGGCTTCGAAGAGGGATCCGGGGATGTCTTCGATGAATTGCTTGATGAGGAAGACGCCCGCGATTTGTCCGCCGTTGGTGCCCATGAGGACGAGAGCCCAAAGGGAGTTGATGAGGTTGAGGCGGCGGAGGAGGTCGAAGACGGTGACCAGGGTGGCGGCGGTGCCGGGGAGGAACATGGAGGCGATGATGCCGTAATAGATGATGTTGCGTCCGGGGAAGCGGTAGCGGGCCAGGGCGTAGGCGCTGAGCAACACCATGGAAATGGTGGTGAGGGTGCTGAGCACGGAAACGAAGATGGAGTTCCAGATGTAGCCGCTGACAATGTCCCAGGCCTTGGACCAGTTGCCCCACTGCCAAGTGGAGGGGTGGTCGAAAAAGAAGGGATTGGTCTGGTATTGCGTGTTGGTCTTGAAGCTCACCACGATCATGATGAACAGGGGGATGAACGCGAAGAACAGCACGAACAGGACGTAGCCGATTTTCAGGGTTTCCGTGGCTTTGTTGATTTTCTTAGGCATGGCGGGGTCTTTCCAAAATGGGGAGAATCATTTGTCGACTTTGACGTATTTCTGATAGATCACGGTCAGTCCGAGAATCAGGAAGAACAGGACCATGCCCAGGGCGCTGGCATAGCCGAATTGTCCGTCCATGAACGCCTTGGAGAACATGTAGAGGCCGGGGACCATGCCCCGGTTGCCGGGTCCGCCACTGGGTCCCAAGAGAATGAGGAACATTTCGTAGCTGACGAGGGTGCCGATGGTCATGAAAATCAGATTGATCCGCACCTGGGTGAGGATGAGGGGCAATTCGATTTTGAAGAGCATGCCCATGGGGCCGATGCCGTCGATTTCGGCGGCTTCGTACACATCCTGGGGGATTTGCTGGAGGCCGGCGAGGTAGATGAGCACGCCCATGGTGCCGACCCAGGGAAAGCCCCAGAAGAGGATCGCGGGAATGACAAGGTCCTGGTTTCCGAGCCAGGCGGGGGCGCCGTAGGCAAACTGCCCGGTGGGTTCGGTCCAGGTTTGCCCAAAGCCAATCAACAGAAAGCCGAAGACCATGACGAGGGTGCCGATGGTTTTGATCACGCCTTCGGCGGCAAAATGCTCCATACCGTGGCGGATGCCTTCGGAGATGAGGATGGCGGCCACGGGGAGGAGGAAGAGATAGAGGTAATTTTCGCGGAATACGATGAGTCCGCCGAAAATGTAAAACATCCAAAGCACCCATTTGGGGCCGAGGGTTCTGGCGAGGAAGAACATGAGGACGATGAAGGCCAGCAGGGCGGCGCCGATCACGCCGGGTCCGACGACCACTTTTTGCACGAGGATCAGAATGAGGGGCAGGGCGGCGGCGGCGGCGATCAGGCCGCCCGCAATATGCCGCTTGTGCCGGTTGGAACCGTGGATGGCCAAGGTGAGGAAAAAGGCCCCGAGAAGCACCAGGCCCCAAGTGTCGCCGAAAACAGGTGCGACGAAGTTATGGATGATGCCGAAGGATTCGCCGGTTTCCGGATCGACGTGCCCCAGATACCGGGCGATGCGGGGCATGAGCCCGTAGGTTTCCACATTGCCGGGGCTTCCGTCCAGAAAATGGAAAAACCGCATGAGCCCGGTGGCGTTCATAAAACGGTTGAGCACCCCGTAGGTGGGGTCGTAAAAGCTTTTCCAGATGAGCAGCCAGACCATGCCGGGGATGACCATGGGAATGACGAAGCAAACTTGGAATCGGTAGCGGAGTTTTTCGTTGGCAATGCGGTGCAAGGCCACTGCGGCGAAGATCCCGGGCCACATCTTGAAGAGGTTGGCAATCAGAAGAATGAAGACGAGTTGAAACGATTGCCAAAAAAGGTTGTCGGAAAAAATATCCACGAAGTTCTGCAAACCGACATATTCCTCCACGTCCGGGGGATTCCAGCGGTACATCGACTTGAAGACCACGTCGATTTTCGGATAATAGCCAAGCACGGCGATGACCAAGGTCGTGGGCAAAACCAGCAGGTACAACATCTGCACTTGCTTGGCTTTGTGCCAAAAACGGGCCATCCGTTGTTTGCCCAACGGTGGTTTGGGGGGAGTTTCGGAGTCTGTCATGATTAATACTCGGGGAAGGTGCGATCTTCAAACAAGGTGTGAAAGGTGGCCGGGGCGGAAAACCCATCCAATTCCCGTAGGCTGGATTCCATGAGGTTGTGGTACTTTTGCAGGTAGGTTTCGTTCCAGCCTTCCTGATGGGCTTCCAGATGAACCACGACCATGGAACGGTCGCTTTGCCGGGCCCGGTCCCGTCCCCCCACAAAAGTGTTGTGCCACATGCGGTCAATGCCGCTGCGTTCGTGGAGAAACCCTTCGCTGAGTCTGCTGATAAATTCTTCATACGAAATGGCGCCGCTTTGAAAGAGGGGGAATTGTCCATTGTAGACATGCCCGACGGTGGGCAGCCAGCCAAAGGAGACGCGTACCGAGGATTTCAGCCCTTCGGTATTGGGCAGGAAAGGCAACATGCTTTCCACGGGGCGGGCACCCACGACACAGGGCACCCAACCCGCGATTTCATTGACGGTTTGGTTCACTTCGAAACTGGTGATAAAGCGAAGGAAATCGATGGCGATGTCTTTGTTTCTGGACATGCGGTAGATGGCCATGGGAACCCCGAGACGGTGCTCGGCCTCGCTGCCGCGTCCGGCACTGAATTCATACCAGCGTTCGCCTTCGATGGGAAGGGGGGCGTCGGTCACCCCCACGGTGAACATATCACTGGCGCCATCGAAAAGGGTGGGGGCGTCCCATCCGCCGGTGGTGATGAACACGGCCTGCTGGGAGAGAAATCGGCGGGTGGCCTGCTCGCGGTCCAGTCCGAGAAAGCCGGCGGGATAGTAGCGGGCCAGCCAGAGGGTCAGGTCAAAAAACCCATCCCGGAGGCTGGGTTCGTTGAAATCCCATTGTCCGGCCTGCCAAGTGCCGAGGATTTCCGGGGCGTTGGTGTGTGAATCCCGGTTGAGGTCGAGTCGGTCACCGAGACGGTAGGTGAACGGGACCACGTATCGATCCAGCATGGTGCCGGGGAAATAATTGCTGGCGGCGATGGGGACGAGTTGCCGTCGCTCGGCCTTTTGGGCGGCGAAGGCCAAGGTGGCCTCATTGAAGATGATAAAACGCCCGAGCGTGTCGGGAATTTCGGGGGTGTTGACCCAGGCGACGAAAGCTTCGTCGGGGGTGACGATGCCGTCTTGTTCGATAAGGTCGACCAGCCATTTCGGATGGGGGTCATTGGCCCAGATTTCGGCGAGAAAAGCTTTGATTTCCGCGACCAGCTCTTGGTTGTAGAAGGTTCGCATGGCCCCCCAGGAACTGATGGGCACGGCGTAATAATCCTGCATTTGGTCATCCCATCCGCCTTGCATGCCGTCGGTAAACGTTTCGTTCCAGGAGGCGGTTTGCAGAAATTCCTTGAGTTCGGCGTCGAGTTCCTGTGGCTGGTAATCGAAGTTTGGGTTGGCTTCGCCCATCCTAAGCAATTGGCTCCGCACCCAGTCCATTTTTTCTTCCGCGTGGTAGGGGTTGGGGGCTTTGACGTGTTCGGAGATGGGCTCGAAAAAGCGGGCCGTGGCCGCGCCGCTGCCCACCAATTGGCTCATGCCTTTGACGACGATGTCGGGTGCGGTGCCGCTGATCAAGTGGACATTGATGAACTGGGCATAGACGCGTTCGGTGACGGCCAGTTGCCGGACTTCAATGTCGTTCTCTTTGACATGGGGAAGTTGGTTGTAGAGATCGATGCCGGCCTGCAGACCTTCGCGATAGCCGGGTTCCAACTGCCAGTGGAGGACGCGCACCACGCGTTTGCCGGCGTCGGGATCATCTTCGAGGGCAAGGTTAATGGAGATGACGGCGAAGCGAAAGGCACTGTAGCCAAACGTGCCCACAATGAGGGCCAGACCAATCCAGTTGGGGTTAAACGACTTTTCTTTCATGAAGGGTCCTCGGCGTCGGAAATCTCAAACAGTTGCAACACGGGAATCTCGAACTCCAGTTCTGGACGGCTTTCGCGGATGGCGCGCAAAACCAGCAACGCCTCGTAGCCGCGTCCACTGCGGGGATATTCGGTAATGATGGTTTGGCAGGTTTTGATGGCGGTCTGCAGATAGCTTTCGGGAATGCCGTCAAACTCCCAGGCGGACCAGCCGTCTGGGGGGATGGGTTTGCCGAGGGATTCCAGGCCGACTTCGATGGCGAGTTCCGCTTTGCGCCAGAGGTTGACGCCCGCCCGCCCGGCATTGACAAAGCCGAGCCGGGAGGCCTTGTCATAAAACTGGAGTGCCTGGGCGCGGTCCCCGAGAAACTGGTCGTACATGTTGCCTAGAAACAGGGTGATGATCGGGGCCATTGGGGTTTCGGGGTTTTCCTCGTACCACGAACGAATAAAGGCGACGCCTTTGGCGATTTCCTCGGGTTGGGCGACTTGCTTGACGTAGGTCATGCCGTAGCGGATGGCGGCGTCTGCGGCCACGGGGTGATCGGGGTAGCGTTCGAGGATGAGTTGATAGGCGTTCCGGGCGGCGGGGTAGTCGGGCTCGTCCCCGGCGAAATCGCGGATGTCGTGAATGCGGCCCATGTACAGCAGGGCGTTGGGGGCGAGTTCATGGTCGGGATAGGCTTCCGCCATTTCCGCGAGTTGCACGGCGGCGTTGCGGACGTCGTTGGGGACGGGGGGGACGGCATGCCAATTGGACAAGGCCTGCAAGTACAAAAATTCGGGGTAAAGGGGGTGATCTTCCGGAAAATGGGGCGCTTGCTGGTCCAAAATGGTTTTGGCCTGACCGAAATGGAAGGCCAACATGCGGGCGCGGGCCTCGGAGATCACGTCTTGGGGGGGGAGGGGGGGCACGCTTCTTCCGCATCCGGTCAGTCCTCCGGCGAGGAGCGCGATCAGCGCAGAGGTGGCCAGCCACCTTTTTCGTAAGGTTTTTTTTCGCAATGGATCCATAATTTAACCTTCCAAGGGCAAAATGCTTCGGAGCTGCCTCTTAAACCAATTCGCTTTGACTTGGCAAGACCTCATTGAAAAATGTTGGAAAAATGTTGTCAAAAAGATAAAAAAAACCGCACCATTCCGGTGCGGTTTCGTGTTTTCCGCAAGTGGCGGACTTTTTGGTTTCACTGTTAACTTCAGGCTTTGGCGTCGGCGAAATTTTTCGCGACTTCGTCCCAATTGACCACGTTCCAGAATGCGGAGATGTAGTCGGGGCGGCGGTTTTGGTAGTTGAGGTAGTAGGCGTGCTCCCAAACATCCAAGCCGAGGATGGGGGTGCACTCGACATCGACGAAGCCTTTCATGAGCGGGTTGTCCTGATTGGGGGTGGAGGTAACCACCAGGCTGCCGTCGGCGGTAACTCCCAGCCAAGCCCAGCCGGAGCCGAAGCGGGTGGCGGCGGCGTTGGCAAAGGTTTCCTTGAATTTGTCGAGGGAGCCGAAGGCTTGGTCGATGGCCGCGGCCAGATCGCCGGCGGGGGCACCGCCGTTGGGGCCGAGGATTTTCCAGAACAGGGAGTGGTTGGCGTGTCCGCCGCCGTTGTTGCGTACGGCGCCGCGGATGTCGGCGGGAACCGAGGCCAGGTCGGCAATCAGATCTTCCACGGATTTGGCGGCCAGGTCGGCGTGGCCTTCGAGGGCGGCATTGGCCTTGGAGACGTAACCGGCGTGATGTTTGTCATGGTGAATTTCCATGGTGCGCGCGTCGATATGGGGCTCAAGGGCGTCTTTGGCGTAGGGGAGGTCGGGTAAAGTATATGCCATGATGGGTTCTTCCTTTTCTTTTGTGTTGTTGTTCTCCGGATTCGCCAACTGCAAAAGTTGAGGGCGAATGGTGAAGCCTATTATAGCGGAGATTCCGCTTTTGTCCAAAAAAAAGACCCGGTCGCGGGACCGGGTTCTTTCAAGCGCGGGAAGGCCCGCGTGGCGTCAGAAGTTGTAGCTGAGCCGGAACATGCCGAGGGCGTCGGTGTCGCCGCTTCCGGAACCGGCGTGGACACCCATTTGCAGGTCGCGGGTCCAGTTGTAGACCATGCCGCCGAGGACTTGCACTTCGCTGCTGTCCCCGCCCGATCCCGTGTTGTTCATCCAGCGTCCTTCCAAGAGGAAGTCTAATTCCGGGGACACGTGCCAAAGCAGGGAAGAACCGACCATGGCCTGATTGTCGCTGTTGGGATTGATGCGGTAACGGGCGTCGAGCACCCAAGAGATGTGGCTGTAGAGCTTGTTGCCGTAGGAAATCCCGGCGGTCCAGACTGGGTCCCCCGCGCCCAGGCCTTTGTCCTCGTCCCCGGTGGGCAGGGTCACGGTCAAATGGGGAATGAAATAGGGATAACCGAAGATGTCTTCGTAGGCGCGCAGTTGGAAGGTGGCCTCAATGTCCCCGAGGCCGGTTTCGCTGGAGCCGCGATCAGGGGAGATGTCGACGACGGGAACGCCCACTTGCACGGCGATGTGTTCGCGAATGCCGTAGCGCAGGTAGGGAACCACCTCGGTGCGTTCGAAGGATGCGTTGCCCACGGTGGCTTCCACGAAACGGACGCGGGCGCCCGCTTCAACTTGTTCCCATCGGGGAAATTGGTTCTCCACCGTAAAGACGGTGCGTTGGGGCTCGGCGGAAGCCTGGGTGCCGATGGCCCCCAGGGACAACATGGCGATCAACCACTTGGAATGCGTCATAAAAAATTCTCCAGACAGGTTCTTAAGGTTCACGGAAACTCTACTTAGGCAGAAATCCATGAGAATTCCAACAGAAAATTTGCAAAAAGGCAATGAAAGAATTTCATGAACTTGCATCTTCTTGTCCGCGTTTCGTTGACATTTTCATGCTTCCCCGATACAAAACCCCCATTTCGTATTGCCAAACCTCTCATCAACCCCTTTTTCACCCTCTTCATTTCCCCCTGTTTTTTTGGAGCTTTTTTATGAACCCCTTCGATTCCATTCTACGATCCCTGACCCTCGACACCGGAAAAAAGATTCATTATTTTAGTCTAGCCGTGCTGGAGGAGCAGGGGAAAGTCGATTTGAAGTCCCTGCCTTTTTCGGTGAAAATTCTTTTGGAGTCCTTGCTGCGCATGCAGAACCATCCGGCCTACAGCCCGGAGCAAGTGGAAGCCTTGCTGAAATGGACGCCCGATGCGGATCTGGACGGGGAGTTCCCCTACATGCCCTCCAGGGTACTTTTGCAGGATTTCACGGGCGTGCCCTGTGTGGTGGACCTCGCGGCCTTGCGCTCGGCGCTGAAGCGCTCGGGGCACAATCCCGCCGATATCGAACCGCAAATCCAAGTGGACTTGGTGATCGATCACTCCGTGCAAATCGACGAGTATCGCGGCGCGGACGCCTTTGACCTGAACCTGGAAAAGGAATTCGAGCGCAACCACGAACGCTATGTGTTCCTGCGTTGGGGACAGGGCGCCTTCAAAAAACTGAGCGTGTTGCCGCCCGGGCTTGGCATTTGCCATCAGGTGAACATGGAATATCTGGCCTCTTGCGTGGGGACGGAAACCGATGCCGAGGGACGGACGATCGCTTTCCCGGACACTTTGGTGGGGACGGATTCGCACACGGTGATGATCAATTCCATGGGAGTTTTGGGTTGGGGCGTGGGCGGCATCGAGGCGGAGGCGGCCATGCTGGGCCAACCGATTCCCATTCTCACCCCCAAGGTGGTGGGCTGTCGCCTGGTCGGCAAACTGCCCGACACCTGCACCCCCACCGACATTGCCCTGAAAGCCACCCAGGTGCTGCGCGCCAAGGGCGTGGTGGGGTCTTTCGTGGAATACTTTGGCGAAGGCTTGGATTCCATGACCGTGGCCGACCGCGCCCCCATCGCCAACATGGCTCCGGAATACGGTGCCACCATGGGCTTTTTCCCCATTGATTCGGCCACCACCGATTACCTGCGCCTCACCGGACGCAGTGACGAGCAGGTGGAACTGGTGGAGGCCTATTGCCGCGCCCAGGGCCTGTGGCGCGAACCGGGTATGCCCGATCCCGCCTACAACGACGTGGTGGAAATCAATCTTTCCGAACTCGAACCCAGCGTGGCCGGCCCCAAACGTCCCCAGGACCGTATTTTGGTGCGCGACGTGGCCAAGTCCTTCAAAACCGGGCTCACCGCGCCGCAGGGTCCGCAGGGCTTCGGCATGGATGCGTCGAAACTCGACGACACCGCCGACGCCGGCCCCTACGGAACGCTCAAGCACGGGGACGTGGTCATCGCTTCGATCACCAGTTGTACCAACACGTCCAACCCCACTTTGTTGCTGGGCGCGGGTCTGGTGGCCAAAAAAGCGGTGGCGCGCGGACTCAAGGTGCCTTCGTACGTGAAAACCAGTCTCGCCCCGGGAAGTCGGGTGGTGACCGAATACTTGAAGAACGCGGGTCTGACCCCGGCCCTCAACGAACTGGGCTTCCGGGTCGTGGCCTATGGCTGCACCACCTGCATTGGCAACAGCGGTCCGCTGCAACCCGAAATCGAAGCCGCGATCCAGGAAAAAGACCTGAAAGTGGCGGCGGTGCTTTCCGGCAACCGGAACTTTGAAGGGCGGGTGCATCCGCTCACCCAAGCCAACTATCTGGCCAGCCCGCCTCTGGTGGTGGCCTATGCGCTGAAGGGAAATGTGGGCGGGGATTTGATCAACGAGCCGCTGGGCCAAGATCCCGAGGGCAACGATGTCTATCTCAAGGACATTTGGCCCACCCGCGAGGAAATCCTCGATCTTTTGACCGACGCCAACGATCCGGCCCTGTATCGCCGCATGTACGACAACGTGGTCACCTCCAGTCCGGTCTGGAACCAATTGCCCGATCTCACCAGCCCCGTATTTGATTTCCAAGACGATTCCACCTATATCCGCGAACCCACCTTTTTCGAAGGCTTTGGACCGGATACTGAAGAGCCCGTGGACATTCGGGATGCGCGCGCCTTGTTGTTCCTCGGCGATTTCATTACCACCGACCACATCTCTCCCGCCGGCGCCATTCCGGTGCCGTCCCCGGCCCAAGAATACCTGAACGAACACGGCATCGAGCGCGCCGATTTCAACTCCTTCGGCAGCCGCCGCGGAAACCACGAGGTGATGATGCGCGGCACCTTTGGCAATATCCGCATTCGCAACAAGCTGGTGGACCGCGAAGGCGGTTACACCCGTCATTTGCCCGACGGCGATGAAATGTCCGTTTACGACGCGGCCATGAAATATCGCGAAGAGGACCGGGACCTGGTGGTGGTGGCCGGCCAATTGTATGGAGCGGGATCCTCCCGTGACTGGGCCGCCAAAGGTACCTTCCTGTTGGGTGTGAAAGCGGTGATTGCCGAGAGCTTCGAGCGCATCCACCGCAGCAACCTGGTGGAAATGGGCGTGTTGCCGCTGGAGTTTGTCTCCGGTGAAAACGCGGAAACCCATGGTTTGGACGGAACCGAGACCTACGAGATCACCGGCATTTCCGAAGGCCTGTCCCCCCGGAAACGCCTGAAGGTGACAGCCCGCAAAGACGACGGTGGCGAAAGCAGTTTCGAGGTGGTTTGCCGCATTGATTCCGCCATTGAAGTCGAATATCTGCGTCATGGCGGCATTCTCCAATACGTGTTGCGCCAAGTGATGGCGGAAAGCTGATCATGCCCGACGTACAACCACTCCGTCACGCCCTGGCCGACGATGCCTTGCGGATCTTGCGGGATCGCCATACCCCGCCCGCGCGGTTCCGGGAGGCGGTGCGTCGCCTGACGGCCCTGCTGGTGGCGGAGGCCACCCGGGAATTGCCCACGTCGTCCGTGGAAATCGAAACCCCCTTACAGAAGGTGATGTCCAGGGAGTTGACCGCCCGGATCGGCATCGTGCCCATTTTGCGGGCCGGCCTTTCCATGGTGGACCCCTTCCTGGATCTGCTGCCTCATGCGGAGGTCTGGCATTTGGGTTTTTATCGGGACGAGGAAACGTTGCAACCGGTGGCGTATTATCAAAAACTGCCCGCAGGACGCCCCGTGGACGTGGCTTACGTGCTGGACCCCATGTTGGCCACCGGCGGGAGTGCCTGCGCCGCGTTGAGGGATTTACAGACCTGGGGCGTGAAAGAAACCGTTTTTCTGGGGTTGCTTGCCGCGCCCGAAGGCATCGCCCGCGTGCAGGCCGAGTTTCCCGATACCCGCATTTTGGTGTGTGCCGTGGATGAGAAGTTGAACGAACAAGGGTACATCGTGCCCGGTCTCGGCGATGCCGGAGACCGCGCCTTCAATGCCGCGACTTAACAGGGGGCTTTAAGGGTTGACAGTAAACCCAAATTCCATTTGTCAAGGGGGGGCGAAAGGCGGATACTGCATGTATTATGAAAACCATGTATCCCTCCCGTCAATCCGCGTTTACCTTGATTGAAATGTTGGTGGTCATCGCCATCATCGCTTTGCTGGCCGCCATCATCATTCCCGTGACCAACCGGGGCATTCAACGTGCCCGGCAAACCCAATGCGCCTCCAACATGCGCCAAATTGGGCAGGCCATTCAGATGTTTACGTTTGCGCCAGAGAATCGATTCCAACAGCTTCCCGCCGTGGTCCAACCCGATTCGGGTCCCCATGGCCGGCCATGGTTTCTTCAAATTTCCCCCTATTTACAGCGGGAGGCCGGTCAAGCCGGGGAATTGAGTGAAGTCTTCCGTTGCGGAGTTTGGCGGCAGTTGTACCCGGTGGCGCCGAACAGCACCGATTGGAATCAGTTGGGATATGGCATGAGTTTCTATCTGTACAGAAACCCTTCGGGCGGTTGGCCCTGGGGTTCGGATGGACCGGGAACGGCCTACCGATATTTTATTGACCAAATCCAAAATCCGTCCCGGACAATCTTATTGGCCGATGAAAGTCACTGGCATTTCTCCGTTCATGCCGATAATTACCAAAACAACCTCAACACCGGATATTATTCCCCCGAGCACGGGCAAAGGCGGGGATTCCGTCATGGCCGCGGGTCGAATATGTTGTTTGTGGACGGGCACGTGGCCTTTCACACCCCCCAAAGCATTGAACCGTTTTTGAAATGATGCGTAAAAGTTCATGCGGATGCCAAAACACTGCCTGCGGATCTTCCGGCATGGATAAGGTGATTTTCATGTGAGGCAAATCTGCTTTGGGGGGAGGGGCCATCGTCGGCAAGCGCAACCATGCCTTCTCAAGATTGGAAGGTTTCATCGAGCGCCGTCAAGAGTCGGAGACTGCCTGAGGTCAGTTCCATTGCGCATTTGCGCATCAGGGCGATGTGTTCATGGTCCCCGTCCATTTCTCCCCCGGCCTCCGTTTGGGATCTCCCGAGAGGGTGGCGGGCGGACCCTTTGGAGCGGTCAACGGAATGGATCATGGGGGACAAGTGGGCTTCGGGATGATTCACAATGTGCGTGTAGATGCGAACGAGTATCCATTGGACTTCCGATCCGGCCCAGTCAAATGGGTCGCCGAGGGCTTTTCTGATGACGTTGATCCAACGGTTCCAACTGAGGCTGCCAGTGCAGGCTTCCCGCAGGAAAAGCGCGTTCCTCAGGGCCCGTTTGACATTCCCCAACGCCTCATCATCCGGGCGTTCCCCGCCGTGTGCGCGGAGGGCCTTGTCCAAGCGTTGAGCGAGGTGGAGTTGCTCTGCCGTCCAGTCGGTCTTTTGATGGTTTTTTTTGTTCATGGTCTTTCCTTCCGAGGGCTCGTGTGCGTAAACCGTTCAATCATTTTTCGTGGACCTCTTGGGACAACGCCAAAACTTTTTGGAGCAATCTTCGGCTTTGCCGGTGTCCGTTTAACACCCTGTTGAGGTGCTCAAAGGTGACGCCCAACATGGAGGCGGCGTGTATTTGGGAAATCCCCGCCCGCTGCAATGCCTCCTTTGCTTCAGTTGCTTTGCTCATTTTCAACTGGCCTTCATGTGTATGACGTGTCATAATGAGAGTGTACTCTAAAAAATTAGACACATGCAACATAAAAATCCAAAAAAATCAGATTTTTCAGATCGAACGACGGTGCTGGCCGAGGAGATAGGCTGCACGTTAAAGGATTTGGCGCATTATATCGGCATTAGTCCGGCAATGCTTTTTGCCGCTCGATCCGGAAAACAGCCCGTCAGTCTAAAAACATGGAGTAAATTGGAATGCGCGGAAAAAAAGGCAGGGCTGAAAACGGTATATCCACAAGGCAAGGCCTTGTCCGATGCCGTCCAGGAGTCGCCCAGCGAACAATTCGGCGTCAAAGTGGCAACCGAAATGTACCTCTCGAATGCCCTGGGGCGCCCACTTACTTCTGCCGACTACAAAAAAACCTTATCAGAAATCTTGGAAGAAATTTTGGAAAATTCCGAAGCCCACCCAGATGCAGAATGATGGGGGTTGGGTCGAGGACAGAATGATGAGGTGACAGAATGATGGGGATTGGGAAGGGGACGGAATGGTGAGATGACTGAATGATGGGGATTGTGTAGGGGACGTAATGATGGGATGACAGAATGATGGCGGTAGT
>JAFIGC010000112.1 GCA_020831635.1 Verrucomicrobiota bacterium
AGAGGGGAATGGCGGTGGAATTGCCTTTGCTGCCTTTGCTTGCTTCTGTTCCAATACGTTGTGGTTTTTGAACAGAAGGACGCGAAGGAAGCGAAGAGTTGCAGTGGCGTTTTTGGTATGCGGAAGTGTATAGTGGAGCGGTGGGAGCCTCCCGCGAAGTTCGACCACCCAACCACCCAACCACTCAACAACCCAACTCCCAACCACTCAAACTTTCTGGTGATCCGATGGAGCGGAATGCCGTTTCCTGAATTCGCGGGGGGAGCAGCCCTCCGCCGCGCGCAGGGCGCGCGAGAGCACATCTTGTTTGGCGTAGCCGCAGTGTTCGGAGATTTCGGCTACGGGTAGGCGGGTTTCGCGCAGGAGGGATCTGGCCAGGTCCAACCGCAGGCGGCGCACGGTATCCTCGGCGGTGGCCCCGGCGTGTTCGCTGAAGCGGCGTTCCAGGGTTTTCAGGCTCATGCGGTGTACGGCGGCCATATCCGTGATGGTGACCGGATCGCCTCTGTGAATACGATTCCAGGCCCAGCGGATCATGCGCGCGGTCATCGGATCCGCGCAACCGCCGCAGGCGGTGGAGGCGCGCTCCACCACCTCCTTTGGGGGGAAACGACGCAGGAGGCTCTCCACCTTCTCCCGCCCCGCGGGGCCCGGATTCTCCAACAGCCAGGACATGGCCGCATGGCCCATGGCAAAGAAGCCCGGTTCAATGGAAGAGAGGGCGGGGAGAACGCCGAGATGGGTGTGCCGTCCCAATTCATTGTCCACACCCAACACCCCGGTGGTGTCCATGTGTTCCGGGTAAGCCATGGCCATGACCCGCAGAAAATAGGTAGCCACCGCATCGCTGGTGGCGAACACCCCGCTACCCAGCGGCAGGGATTGAAAGGGCTCGTGGAAAATGGCACTCATCGCTTTGACATATTCGTGGCGGGTGCTTGCCACATGCTGCGGCAATTGGAAGTCACTGAGAAAGACTTGCACCGGATAGCCGTGTTTGCGAATTTCCTCCTCAAACCCCTCGCGTCTTTCCTGGTTGGTAATGCCGTTGGTATACGAAATCACCATGAATTCACGAAACCCCTTGGCAATCAAATGGCGGGCCGCCAGCCGTCCCACTTCGTAGTCGTCGCTGAGAAAATTCCCCATTCCGGAAACCGGCCCATTGCTGTTGCTGCAATTGATGGCCGGGAAAGGCCCGGTCCGCATTCGCTCCAGCGTCTTCCGATGCCATGAAACACTGATGGCACCCAAAAGATCCGGGTCATCGGCATGATGCAGGAGCGTGTCGGACACAGAATGCACCATCCAGGGACTTTCCCGTTCCGCCGCCGCCGCCAAGGCCCCGGCGGCCACGCTCTCGCCAATACGCTGTCCGACTCGAAACACACAGAATGTTCCCGGCTTGTGATGGATTTTCGGCGAATGGGTTTGTTTCATGACTCACATTCAGCATCTGTCCGCTCCTTTTGCAAGAGAGGAATGACGACTGGGATAAAAAGTTTTGTCGTCAGATGGGGTGATTCACCGAAGGGTTGTGTGTTATAGTGCCTCTGAAACATACAACCCATTCCATTCACAACCCTTCAACTGGAGTCCACATGATCCCCTCAACCCCCTTGAAATTGTTTTTTCGTTTTTGCCAACTCTCTCTGTTGCTCACCCTCACGACGCTCTCCGCGCAGACGTTGACGTGGAATGGGGGAGCAGGGGGCGCTTGGGATCTTACCACGGCGAATTGGTTGGATTCAGATAACAATCCGGTTCTATGGTCGCAGGGCGCGGACGCCGTGATTCTCAACACGGGCAAGATTTTCATCAGTCCCGGCATTGAGGTCAATAATTTGACAACCAACACAACCGGCGGCAGCGGAGAAGTCGATTTGGAAAGTGGCTCGCTGCAAATTTCAGGGACGGTCAGTCAGGAAGGAACGCGAAAGATCCACTTCCGCAGTACCAATATAACCGGTTCCGGAGCCGTGGCCTTTAACGGATCCCTCTCGACCGAAAGTATTCTGGTGCGAAGTTCGCATAACTTTAGTGGCACCCTGCAATTGGGAGGAACCGGGTACATGCAGATGGAAGGCCTTTTCACGAACGCCCCTTACTTGGAATTCACCTCTGCAGATAATGGCATGCGCATGACCACCCGCACTGGGAACACGAAAACCTTCTCCGGGATTTCGGGCGCCTCGACGGGAAACTACATCAACAGTGATGCGAATGTTACATTGGCGGCCAATGTCGCAGACACAGAAAGCCACACCTTCGCCGGCAGTCTGGGGCAATCCAGCGGAACCCTCTCCCTCACAATGCAAGGCGAGGGTACGCAAATCTTCACGGGCGCGATGTCATACGATGGCGCCACCACAGTGCAGGGCGGGGTCCTGCAGATTGAAGGCATTCACTCCGGCACCGGCGGTATCAACGTTGAGAACGGCGAATTGCGGCTCACCGCTTCCAACGAATGGCGCTTCGTGCTGCAAGACGAGGGCATCAGCAACCAAATCACCGGAAATGGTTTGGCTGCGCTGGACGGGACGTTCCGCCTGGACATCGATTCGCTGACCACGGAGTTGGGTTCTTGGCAACTCGTGGATGTCGGGTCGTTGTCGGAAACCTTTGGCGGAACTTTCGGCCTCAAATTCATGGACGGCACCGAGTTTGACCAGTCGGGAAACCTTTATACGTCCGGTGATTGGACCTTCGACACCACCACCGGCACCCTGACCGCCATTCCCGAGCCTTCCACGCTCGTGCTGCTCGGTCTCGTGGGGATCGCGGCGCTCACGGGCCTGCGCCGCCGTAAATAAGCTGGCTGACATCCTTTCATCCTGAAGCCCGCTTTCGAATCCGGAAGTGGGCTTTTTTTGAACAGAAGCAAGCGAAGGGCGCGAAGGAAATATGGGGAACCACGGAAAACACGGAGAACACGGAATGCACGGAGTCTAGGGTGCGTTTGTCCCATGTCCCGCTCCGTCGGATCCGTCGGATGCGTCCGACCCGATAGTCGGAGGGAAGATGGGAGGCGAGGAGAGAGTGGCATCCCGTTGGGATGCGGGACTTTATGAGGCCGCGTGGTCCAGGGGTTGCACCCCTGGCTGGCGGGTGGCATCCCGTTGGGAGGGCCTGTTGATTTATTTATTGCAGATATTTAAAAACCGCTAAAATACGCTTAAAAAAATTCACTGAAGTTAATTTAAGCGTTCCTTTAGCGTCCTTAAGCGGTTGAAAAACATTTCGCTTCAATAAAGCGACAGGCCCGGGAAGCGGGTTCAGGGTCGGGAATCCATTCCTGAGCGACCCTAAGTCGGCTTTTTCCCGGCGGATCAGAAAGAAGCCAAGCGGTCTGATTCACCGTGCGGGGCAAGCCCGCAGGGGTCTTTGCCGTGTATATCGCCTTCTAGCCATTGGTCTTCTTCACCTGCCAGGCGAGCTGGCAGGGGTCGATTTTTTTCACGCCAAGGACGCTTCGCGTCATTCCATCTCTGATACAGGTGTCAGCGCGACAGTAGGGCGGTCATCGGGGGTGGCGGTGTGGACGATCCAGGTGTCGCGCGGGGAGAATTGGGGGTGGGGATCGATGTGGTAGAGACTGCGTGCTTCACTGCTGCCGCCGCAGGGTGCCTCCATGGCGGATTGGATCTCCACGCGTTTTCCGGTCTTGCGGTTGAAGTACAGCACCTTGCAGGGCTTTTCTTTCCAGAAATAAGGGGACTCATCCGCGCACCAGTGCACCCGGTCCCGGGAGCAATGGGCGTGGCAAACGGGCTCTTTCCAGAGGTGGTTTCGTTCCCCCGTTTGGAGATTTACCTCATACACGCCCTGGTCATAATCGATGTAGCAGAGCCAGCCATCCGCCGACCACCATTCGTGACAGGCCCCGTGATAGGGGAAACAGCGGTGCGCGGGATTGACGCACTCGTAGCGGGTGCCGGCGGTGTTCATCACCCAGGTGCGCAGGGTGTGGTGGAGAAAGATGCCCGTGACCGGATCGCGGTGCTGGTCTTGGGCGATCAGGAAGGTATCCGGATCCACCGGGGAAAACTGCCCGTGGTTGTGGCGGGCCATGAATTCTTGAATGAGGGTGAATTTCCCGGTGCGGAGATCCGCGGTCCCGACAAACCAATGGTTGCCAATCTCGCCATCCAACAGGAAACGGGTGCCGTCGGCGCTGAGGCTGAGGTGGGTGGCCAGCAGGCGCAGGTGCCGGCCGCGCGTGTAGTCTTCGGGGAGGGTGAAGACGCGGGTGGTGGTCCCGGTGGCGGACAGGTGGTGGATCGACGTCCCGACCCCGAACCACACGCCGCCGTCGGGCGCCACCAACGGTTGGGCGGTGTCAAACTGGGCCTGCGGAAAATGACGCACCTCGGGATTTGCGGGGTCCAAGGACACCCGGGCGAGGGTCTTTTGCCGGGCGGGAGGCCAGGCGCAGTGAAACCAAAGGGCGCTTTCGTCCGCCGTGAGGGAAGGATTCACATAATAAAAGGACTGCTGAATGGGGGCGATGACCGGGTCGAGCAGAAAGGATCTCACCCCGCTCGCGGGGTTGGTCCAGCTTTGAAAATGAGGGTGGGCGGAAAGGTCGGCGGTCATGAGTTTTGGATACCATGTCCATCACAAAAAAGAAAAGAAAAATGCGGTCTCTTACTCTGTCACCTTCAGTGTAACAACGTTCCGTTTGAGTTGAGGATCGGATCGATAGAGCTTCCCGTCCTCCGTTCCAGTCCACCGAATTTTTTGAACAGGAGGACGCGGAGGGCGCAGAGGGGAATGGCGGTGGATTTGCCTTTGCTCTCTTTGCTTGCTTCTGTTCCAATCCTTTGTGTTTTTGAACAGAAGGTCGCGAAGAAAGCGAAGGATTTCAGTGGTTTTGCTCTGTTCTCTCCTGTTCAAACGCCTCTTCCCGTCTCGTTTCCACACGCCGTAATTTTTTGAACAGGAGGACGCAGAGGGCGCAGAGGGAAATGCCGGTGTCGTGGCCTTTGCTCTCTTTGCGTGCTTCTGTTCCAATCCTCAGTATTTTTGAACAGTAGGTCGCGAAGGAAGCGAAGAGTTTCATTGGGGTTGTCGCCATGCAAAGTCCCTTTGGGTTGTAAAAATGCGAAAACTTGGACGATATCCATATGAACTCGAGTTCAGACCGATTTGTGTGTAAAGGGTAGGTCAAGCTCGCGGGGCTCTCGATCCATTCCAAATCGGAATCGCCGAATGAATTTTTGGGAAACCGGACAGTTTCAAGGTGACAGGCTGCTAAAATTGAACTTCGCCACTGAGACGAAGGTCATCCGCGTTGGCGGCGAGATGAATCTGGAACGGACGATTTGCGAGGGTCCAGGCATTTTGTGCGGAGTCCCAACGCCGGCGGGTGTCGGGTCCGAGGGAAAAGGTCAGTTTCCTTTGCTCGCCGGGATTCAAATTCACTTTGGCGAAGGATTTGAGTTCGCGCCGCCCAGTCCCTTCCGCTTCCAGGTAACACTGCACGACCTCGGCTCCAGGGCGGGTCCCGGTATTGATCAGGGTCATGCCCGCCTGAAGGGTGTTCGCATCGATGACGTCGATCTTCAGATCGCTGTACTTGAAGCAGGTGTGGCTGAGGCCATAACCGAAAGGAAACAGGGCCGCGGGTCCGTTGACGCCGTGCCAGCGGTTTCCGTGGTTCATGCCCTCCGCATAAGTGGTTTGATTGGGGCCATAGGCCTGATGCGCATGGGCGGCGACGTCCTGAAGCTGCTTTGGCCAAGAGAACGGCAGACGTCCCGAGGGGTTCACTTCTCCCAACAAGACGTCGGCGATGGCGTGACCGCCCTCTTGTCCGGGGTACCAGGCCTGCAGGACCGCAGGCACCCGGTCGAGCCAAGGCAGTTCCACGGCACTGCCGCCGAAGAGCACCACCACCAGATTCGGATTCACCGCCGCCAGGCGTTCGATCAGTTCGTTTTGTCCGCCGATCAGGCTCATGTCCCGTCGGTCCGCCCCTTCGGTATCCTGAAAATGGCTGGAACCGGCGAAGACGAGCACGGCGTCGGCACCGTCCGCCGCCTCCACCGCCTCACGGAACGGATCTTCCTCGCGTTCGGTTTCGGCGCCGGGGGGGATCCAGCCGAAGCGAAGGCCTTGGGCCCGTTCCTTGGGGCGATAGCGAATTACCACTTCCGCGGCCCGTCCTTGGGTGAGTTCCACGGCTTCGGAGGTGGTGATCGCTTCGGTGAGATCCCATACCGAGGACACCACTTCGCCATTCACGCGCAGTTCCACGTAATCCCCGCCGGTGCAGACCATGTGGTATTTGCCGGAAACCTCGGGCGTGACGGTGCCCGTCCATTTGGCCATCCAGGCACCGGTTTTGCCGTTGGGCAGCGGACAGACCTCCGAATCCATTTCGGGCACGGAAACCACGCTGGTCTGTTCGGGGGCGCCCGATTCGGTTCGGTTGGAAAACACCTCCAGAAGCCAGCCGCGGATGCCGGCGCGGTCGGCCACACCCAACTGTTCCACCGGAATCGGGACGATGCCCGCTGGGTCCACGGGATATCCGCCGACCACCCGCAAGTCCACGGCGTCGCCCAAGGCCGCGCGCAATCCCTGCAACGGGGTCACCTCGTATTCGGCGCGAATTCCGGAAGAACCGCCGCCGGCGGCGTGGGTTCGGTCGGCATTGTCGCCGATCACCGCCACCCGGCGGAGTCTGGACGCATCCAGCGGTAGCAGGTTGGCCTCGTTTTTCAGGAGCACGATGCATTCCTGCGCGATGCGACGGGCGGTGTCCCGGTGTTCGGGAATGAGGCGACGGCCGGCGGGGCGGGTTTCGGGATCGAACATGCCCGCCGCCGCCTCCAAGCGAAGGACTCGGCGGACTTTGTCGTCCAGCAGGGATTCGTCGTAGCGTCCCTCTTCCAGGCCCTCGCGGAAGGGTTGGTCCAGATACAGCGCCTTCAGTTTGCCGCCCATTTCGATGTCCAAGCCGTTCCGCACCGCCTCATCGGTGTCGTGTACCCCGCCCCAATCGCTAATCACGGGGTAGGGGAAGCCCCATTCTTGTTTGAGAATTCGGTTCAGCAAGAGATCGTGATGGCAGCAATGTTGTCCGCGAAAAAGGTTATAGGCGCCCATGACGCTGAGGCAGCCGCCGCGAGTGACAACCAGTTCGAAGGCGGGGAGATAGAGTTCACGCAGGGTGGCGTCGTCCACCTCTACGTCCACTCCGTGGCGGTTCAGTTCTTGATTGTTGAGGGCGTAATGTTTCACACAGGCGGCCACGCCATGGCGCTGAACCGCGCGGACGACCTCGACGGCGAGTGCGCCGGAATGAATGGGATCCTCGCCCAAATATTCGAAATTGCGCCCACAGAGCGGGGTGCGGATGAGGTTGACGCCGGGGCCGAGAATGATGTCCTTGCCTCGCGCCCGCGCCTCTGCGCCCAGCGTATCGCCGAACTCCCGGGCGAGGTCCACATTCCAAGTGGCGCCCAGCGCAATGCCCACGGGCAGATAGGTGGTGGCGTCGTCGCAGTCCCCGGCGGGCACGAAATCATAACGCTGCATTTCCCGGCGCACCCCGTGCGGACCGTCGGACATCACCAGTTCCGGGATGCCCAGCCGCTCGACCCCCGCCACGGAAAAAATGGACAGGGCGTGGCAGAGTCCGAGTTTCTCCTCCCGGCTCAACTGCGAAAGTCTTGTTTCCGCCGCTTGTTGTACCGTAGGGGACAAGGGAACGGTATGCGATTGAAAAGGATCGGGAATCATGGGGTCTATTGTGTGGGTCATGGGGTTTCCCGTATAGAATTCCAGCGGTTACGGCTAGAAAAACCGTTGAGTTTTCAGGGGTTCGGATTTTTTTTGGATTAGGATTAGGATTAGGATTACGATTAGGATTACGATTACGATTAGGATTAGGATTAGGATTACGATTAGGGTGAACCAACGAATAGCTTCGCCCGTGCCGGTGCGGAGACCGGCGCTCCTTTCCCCCTTCGCCCCGTGCATTCAACGTTCGATGTTGGACGTTCGATGTTCCCCCTTCGCCCCGTGCCGGTGCGGAGACCGGCGCTCCCGTCCCCCCCGCCCCGTCGATAAACGGGCGCATTCAAAAAGTGTTGAATTTCTTTGATTTATGCGTATAGTATCTGAAATGAAATCCATGCTTTTGTCGAAACTGCTCTTGTTGTGTCCCTTTTTTCTTTTGTTTTTGGGTTCCGGTTGCGCCACGGTTCCATATCGTCAAGGGGTGCTGTTTGACGATCCGCGTTTGCCCGCGGAACCCCTTGGGGACACGCAAATTGTTCGGGGCCGTCCCAACCGGGTTTTGGATGCCTCGGACTGGATATGGCCGGGAAGCTGGCTGGGCAAGCTGGTGTTGTGGGACCGGCGGGTGGACAACCACAAAATTGGCGAGGAAACCGAGGCCATCATGGCCCGGTATTTGGCCTACAACGACTTGGGACATGTCAAAGTGCGCTTGAACCAATACGCCCCGGGAAGTGAATTCCGGCGGATTGTGGGCAACAAATCCATGGGCGCGGGTTGGCGATATACCTTGGGGATGGTTTCCTGGTTGCATTACACGCTGTTGCCAGGACGTTTTTTCGGGGGAGATCATTACAATCCTTATTCCAATACCATCAGTCTCTATTCGGACATTCCCGCCATTGCCGTGCACGAAGGAGGGCACGCCAAGGATTTCGCGGACCGAAAATGGAAGGGGACCTATTCTTTTTTTTACATGATTCCTCCCTTGAAACTGGGCTACGAGGCCCTGGCGTCGAACGATGCCCTGGGATATCTCCGGGCCGAGGAGTCGCCGGAGCTGCAACGTGAAGGATACCGAATCATGCATCCGGCATACGGCACCTATATCGGGAGCGCGGCCGCGTTTTACATGCCGGATCGCGGGTTCATGCTTTATACCGGCTCCGTCATCGGTGGGCACATCACCGGACGTTTCACGGCGGCGGGCATTCCCGATGCCGAGGACGAGAAGGATACAGAGGAAGATTCGGATTGATTCCAGTCGATTGTCCACAAACCCGTCATGCCGCGGGGGCGGTAGCGATGGCGGATTTATTGCTCCACCGGAATTCCCGGAACGTGTGTCGGAGAAAAAAATCGAATGTCGAATGACGAGTGCGGAGTGACCTAACCAGCAACCCACAACAAGCAACCAGCAACCCACAACCCACAACCCAACCACTCAACGACCTTCCGGCCCCTCCGTCAATGGCAGCCAAACCCTGAAATCGGTTCCCTGATTGGGTTCGCAGTGGAAATCCAACTCTCCGTCGTGTCGGTGTAACAATCCCCTGGCCACCGACAGGCCCAGTCCGCGTCCGGTGAATTTTGTGCTGAAGAACGGATCAAAAAGGTCTTCGCGGTGGGCTTCTGGAATTCCCGGACCCTCGTCATGGATGAGCAGACAAGCGCATGGACTGTTTGTTTCCAGGGGCGTTGCGTCCTGGTGTTTGTTTAAAATGACCCGGATGGGTTGGTCCGGACAGGCCTCGGCCGCATTGACCAAAAGATGCCCGAGGATATCCCGCAAATCGTCTTCGTTTGCCCGCACCCAGAGAGGGGTGTTTGGCAAACAGGTTTCCACGCGGACTCCGGCGGGCAAGGTCCGCGTTAATTCGGGCAGGCCGTTTTCCAGAAACGTTGTCAATTCCAGGGTTTGGGTCTTCGTCATGGTGATTCCCAGATACGAGAGCATATTCCGACCGATTTGGGCGGCTTCATGTGTGACTTGAATGGCCTGTTTGATGGCCACGGGCTCTTGGGCATCCTTCAGGATCGCGCGCACATCTTCCTCGGCAAGTTCCAGCAGCCCCAACACGGCCTGCAACTTGTTGTTGCATTGATGGGCCACGGCGGCGGCCATGCGTTCGAGGCTTTCGGTTTTGTGTGCTTTCTGCAGCGTCAGTTCTTTTTCCGCCACCTCCAAATGAAGCCGCTCCAGGGCTTTCCGCTCGCTGATATCCATGATGAACCCCTCCAGATACGCCTTTTGCTTCCTATGGACCAAACGCCCTTTTTCCCAGACATCCTTCACATCGCCCTTTTGATCAATGATCCGATATTCCATGGTGTAGGGTTCGTTGCGTTCGGTTTGGCGCTGGACGATTTCATTGACCCGGGCCACATCCTCCGGGTGGATCCAATCGCCCAAGTACAGCGGGGTTTCCGGCGTAATTTTCGAGGCGTCTATGCCCAAAAGTCCCAAGCAGGCCGAGGAGGCGTATACCGCTTCGTATTTTGCATTGTTCTCACATCGATAGACCATTCCGGGCAGGTTGTCGATGAGGGTTTGCAGTTGGTCAATCCTTTCATCCAAATGTCGGGTGTATTCATTTGGATCCTGCCAAAACAAAGGTCTCTCCTTAAAAGGGGAACGCAACCATTTTGATATGGGGTTAGATGGACTCATGTTGTAAAGGCTTGTTTTTTCAATTCCTCTGATGAAAAAGACCGTGTTTACATTATGAGACAATGTTATTCAGAAAAAAAGTAAAATGTGAGATTAAATTTACGTAAATTGTTTAAGTGAAACAATTTCCCGCGAATTTATCGTTGGGAGAAAAATTTGGGCGAAAAAAATCACAACGTTTTCCGAGCCCCGGCCGGAGAACGCATCTGGTTGGCGTGGCAATGGGCGATGGCCAGGGCGTCGGCGGCATCGTTTTGCGGCACTTCCGGGAGGCCGAGCAGCACTTTCACCATCTGGGCCACTTGGCTTTTATCGGCCGCTCCCCGTCCCACGACGCCCTGCTTGACACTTCGGGGCGCGTATTCGTAGACAGGCAGTCCAGCGGCGGTGCAGGTGGCGATCACCACCCCGCGCGCTTGGCCCAAGATCACGGCGGTCTTCACGTTTTTGCAGAAGAAAATGCCCTCGACGGCCGCGACCACGGGTTTTTCAGCGGAAATGATTTCTTCCAGTTTTTCCCGCAGGTTGTTCAGGCAGCGGCTGAGCGGCCAGGTGCGCGGGGCGGTGATGGTGCCGTAGGTGACGACCTGATGGCGGAAACCGTCCGAGGTCAGTACCCCGATCCCGGTGGAGCGCAGGGAGGTGTCGATGCCCAGGATTCTGACGGGGTCAGCCTTCATCCAACTGGTCCGCGATCTCGTCGCTCACGTCCAGATCGGTGTACACATCCTGCACGTCGTCGAGTTCGTCCAAGGCGTCAATGAACTTCATGACGCTGCGGGCGTGTTCGGCGTCGGTGGCTTGGGTGAGAACGTCGGGCACGAGTTTGACTTCGGACGAGGTGGCCACGTAGCCCGCCTTGTCCAGAGCTTCGGACACCTGGTTGTAATCGCCGGGGGCGCAGGTAATGGTCCAGACGTCGCCTTCCTGTTCGAAGTTTTCCGCCCCGGCCATCATCGCGGTTTCCAACAAGGCTTCTTCCTCGATGTCGGCGGTATCGATTTCAAACAGACCTTTGCGCTGGAACATGCGGCTGACGCTGCCGGTTTGCCCCAGGCTGCAGTTGTGCTTGTTGAACACGCTGCGGACTTCGGCGGCGGTGCGGTTTTTGTTGTCGGTCAGCGCCTTGACGATCACGCCCACGCCGCCACTGGCATAGCCTTCATAGATGAGTTCTTCGATTTGGCTGGTGTCCGCGCCTTCGCCCGTTCCCTTTTTAATGGCCCGCTCGATATTTTCCGCGGGCATGTTGACGCTCTTGGCCTTGGCGAGGATGGGGCGCAGGTTGATGTTGGTCTCGGGATCCCCGCTGCCGCCCATACGCGCGGCCACGGTGAGTTCCTTGGCAATTTTACTGAAAGCCTTGCCACGCTTGGCGTCCGTCGCGGCTTTCTTGTGTTTGATATTCGCCCATTTGCTATGTCCGGCCATGATGTGTTTCCGGGGTTGAGAGAGGTTGAAGTTCAGGGGAAGGAAAAATCAGCTTTTCTTCTTTTTACCCGACGCGCCGGGCACGGGCAAGCCCAGGCTTTCGCGTTTTTCGGCGTATCCGGGAATTTGCTCGTGGTATTTGCCCAGCATCCGTTTGAGGGCGGATCGTTGGCGCGGCGAAAGCGATTTGCGGGCCTTGTATTGCGAGGCCAAGGATTCCGCGAATTCGGCGTCGTCCCAGGTCTTTTTCCCGCGGGTGGTGGGTTCGTTGAAGGTCTTGACGTGATCCAGCAGTTCCACCAGGGGACCGCTTTCATTGTCTTCCTCCACTTCGGTGGAAAGCCCGGCTTCTTTGGCCTTGGTCTCGAAATCCGGAATCTTGGCCGCGTATTTGGTGACCAATCGGTCCAGATACTTGACCTGGTTTTCAGACAGGCGCTTGCCGCCTTCGACTTGTTCCCTGAGACTGCCCGAGAATTCGGCGTCGTCGTAGGTTTTTTTGCCCACTTGACGGGGCGGCTCGAATTCGATGCCTTCGAGCATTTTGAATTTCAGCAGGGTGGACTCGCGCGGCGGTTGGTTGGCTTCCGCCTCCTTGGCAATGAGGTCCGTGAGTTCCAATTCGCGGATTTTCGTCTCGTCGAGGCTCTTGATCTGCGGGGCATAGCGGGCCACGATTTTGCGGAGGTTGTCCACCTGACGGTCGGTGACCTCTTCGTCGGCCTCCAGGGCTTCACGGATTTCGCGGACGAAGGTGTCGTCACAATAGGTTTTTTTGCCGCGTGTTGCGGGCGGATTGAATTTTTGCACCTCGTCGGCCAAATCCAAGAGGTTTTTGATCTCGTTTTTATCGATCTTGAAGTTTTTGGCTTCTTCGATCCAAGTTTCCAGTCGATTGTGGAAGTCCCGCATCATGTCGGTCCAGTGTAGTTTCCCTTCCTCGATGTTGTCGAGCTGGTCTTCCATGCGGGCGGTGAAATCGACCTCGAACAAGGTTGGCAAACGTTCGATCAGGAAGTTGTGCACTTCCATGCCCGTGGGGGTGGGACGAAGGCTGCGGCTTTCGCGTTCGACGTATTCGCGGCTGTAGAGCACGGAGACGATGGCGGCGTAGGTGGAGGGACGTCCCACGCCGTTTTCTTCCAGGGATTTAATGAGCGCGGCTTCGCTGAAGCGTTTCGGGGGCTGGGTTTGCTTTTCCTCGCGCAGCCATTCCAACACGTCCAACGCCTCGCCTTCCTTGAGGGGTGGGAGGCTGGAATCTTTTTCGTCCTCGTCGTCTTCGGTCAATCCGCGGCCCCAGGCGGCCATGTAGCCGGGGAAGAGGATCTTCGAGGCATTGGCGCGGAACAGGTATTCGTGGGCTTGGCTGTCGGCGCCAATGTCCACGGTGACCTGTTCGATGCGTGCGGCTTCCATCTGGCAGGCCATGGTGCGCTTCCAGATCAGGCTGTAGAGCTTGAGTTCGGCGTCGTCGAGCACGGCGCGCAGGCTGTCGGGTGTGCGGTTCAGGTCGGTGGGGCGAATGGCCTCGTGGGCTTCCTGGGCGGCGCCGCGACTGCGGTAATAATTGGGTTTTTCAGGCACGTATTCCGCGCCGTAGGTCTTTTCGATGCAACTCCGGGCCTCGTCGATGGCTTCGCCCGCCAAATGCACCGAGTCGGTACGCATGTAGGTGATCAAACCCGTGGTTTCGCCCTGGAGGGTGACGCCTTCATACAGCTTTTGCGCCAGGGACATGGTGCGGTTGGGCTGAAAACCGTAGGCGCTGGAGGCGGCCTGTTGCAGGGTGGAGGTGATGAAGGGCGGTTGCGGACGCCGTTTGGCTTCCTTGGTTTGGATTTTATCCACCTTGAGGTGTTTGCCTTCCAGGTCCCGGAGAATTTCCCCGGCCAGTTTTTCATCGCGCACTTCCCCTTTGCCGCCGTCGATTTTCAGCAAGCGCACTTCAAAACCGTCCTTGGGGTCCACCTGCTTGGCGGCCATGGCACCGAAAATCCAATAGGTCTCCGGCGTGAAGGCCAGGATTTCCTTTTCCCGCTCGCAGACCAGCCGCAGGGCCACGGTCTGCACGCGCCCGGCGCTGGAACCGCCGCGAATGCGCCGCCAAAGCAGGGGACTCACCCCGTAGCCTACCAAACGGTCCAAGACCCGGCGCGCCTGCTGCGCATCCACTTTGTGCATGTCGAGCTGACCGGGGGAGGCAAAGGCCTTTTCAATCGCCGGGCGGGTAATCTGGTTGTAGGTCACCCGGGAAAAGCGTTCGTCTTCCTTGACTTCCTTCTTGAGCAATTCCCGCAAATGCCAGGCGATCGCCTCTCCTTCGCGGTCCGGGTCGGGCGCCAGAATCACGTCTTCGCACTTCTTCGCCGCGTCCTTCAGTTCCTTGATGACCTTCGACTTGTCGCGGGAATTGACGTATTTGGGTTCGAAATTGTTTTCCGGGTCCACGCCGAGCTTGCTGTTGGGCAAGTCGCGCACGTGACCGTATGAGGCTTTGACAATGTAGTTTTTGCCGAGAAATTTGTTGATGGTTTTCGCTTTGGCGGGCGATTCCACGATGACGAGATGTTTGGACATAAATCTTTCCTGTTGGGTTGGCCCCGGTTTCCCCCGGATAGCATGTGCAAATGGCACGGGCAATTTGCACGGGCAGGGGCGCGGGAACATAGTGCAAGACCCTCGATTGCTCAAGCATTGAATTTCATTTCTTGATTTATCCCCCCGTCACGGTATCGAAGCCGCTATGAAATTTCAGCCCGTTTCCAACAAAGTCGATTTTCCCCGCACCGAAGAAGACGTCCTCTCTTTTTGGGCGTCCGAGAATGTGTTCCAAAAAAGCGTGGACCAACGGAAAGGCGGCAAAGAGTTTGTCTTTTACGATGGCCCGCCCTTCGCCACCGGACTTCCCCACTACGGCCACTTGTTGGCGGGCACCATCAAGGATATTGTGCCCCGGTATCAGGCCATGCGCGGGCATTACGTCGAACGCCGTTTTGGCTGGGATTGCCACGGCCTACCCATCGAAGCCCTGGCCCAAGAAGCCCTGGGACTGGCCGGCACCACCGGCATTGTCGAGGCGGGCGTGGACGTGTTCAACGAAAAATGCCGGTCCATGGTGCAAACCTACGTGGACGTTTGGCGTAAAACCGTCACCCGCATGGGACGCTGGGTCGATTTCGACAACGACTACAAAACCATGGACCCCGATTTCATGGAAACCATCTGGTGGGTTTTCAAACAACTTTGGGAACAGGGGCGCATCTACAAGGCCCACCGCATCATGCCCTACAGTTGGAAACTCACCACCCCGCTTTCCAATTTCGAGGCCAACCGCAATTACCAGGACGTCCAAGACCCGGCCATCACCTGCCGCTTCCGCCTCACCGACGCCGAACGCTTCGGCACCCCCGACGCCTTTTTCCTCGCCTGGACCACCACCCCCTGGACCCTGCCCGCCAACCTCGCCCTCTGCGTGGGACCCGACATCGATTACGTGGCCGTGCGCGACCTCTCAGACGGTTCCGTCTATTTGCTCGCCGAGTCCCGGCTGTCCGCCTACTATAAAAAGGAGACGGAATACGAAATCGTCAGCCGTTGTCCGGGGCGCGAACTCACCGGACTCGGCTACGAGCCGCTTTTTCCCTATTTCAAGGACCAGGCCAACGCCTTCGTGGTCCTCCAGGACGACTTCGTCACCACCGAAGACGGCACCGGCATCGTGCACATCGCCCCCGCGTATGGCGAAGACGACTACCGCGTCGGAACCGCCGCCGGCATTGCCCTGGTCGATCCCCTCGACACCGAGGCGAATTTCACCGATGCCGTCCCCGACTTCGCCGGACAAAACTGCAAAGAAGCCGACAAGCACATCATCCGCGCCCTTAAAGACCTGGGCAAACTCGTGCACCAATCCACCCTGCAACACAGCTATCCCTTCTGCGAACGCACCGACACGCCCCTGATTTACCGCGCCATTGACGCCTGGTACGTGCGCGTCGAAGACCTGCGCGAGCGCATGATCGCCAACAACGCCGAAGTACACTGGACCCCCGAATACGTGGGCAGCAAGCGCTTTGGCAACTGGCTGGCGGATGCCAAGGACTGGAACATTTCCCGCAACCGTTTCTGGGGCTCCTGCATCCCCGTCTGGGTGGCCGAGGACGGTTCCGACAGTATCTGCGTGGGCTCCATCGCCGAATTGGAAGAGCTTTCCGGACAAAGAGTCACCGACCTGCACAAGCACATCGTCGATTTGGTCACCTTCGAAAAAGACGGCAAAACCTACCGCCGTACCCCCGAGGTGCTCGACTGCTGGTTTGAGTCCGGGGCCATGCCCTACGCGCAACAGCATTATCCCTTCGAAAACAAAGAAGGATTCGAGAGCCGTTTCCCCGCCGATTTCATTGCCGAAGGCCTCGACCAGACCCGCGGCTGGTTTTACACCCTCATGGTCTTGGGCACCGCCCTGTTCGACAAACCCGCCTTTCAGAACGTGGTCGTCAACGGACTCGTGCTCGCCGAAAACGGACAGAAAATGTCCAAGCGCCTCAAAAATTATCCCGACCCCATCGAAGTCATCGACCGCTGTGGGGCCGACGCCGTGCGCCTGTACATGATTTACTCCCCCGTGGTGCGGGCCGAAAACCTCGCCTTCAGCGAAGACGGCGTCAAGCAGATCCTCCGCGATTTGCTCATCCCCATGTGGAACGCCTACAGCTTCTTCGTCACCTACGCCAACACCGACGGCTGGGATCCCTCCAAACGCGCCCCCGGGGCCAGCGACAACCTGCTGGACCGCTGGATCCTCAGCTCCCTCGAAAAACTCAGCCACGACGTCACCGCCGCCCTCGACGGCTACGACCTCCAGTCCGCCGTGCGCCCCTTCGTGAATTTCATCGAAGACCTCTGCAACTGGTACATCCGCCGCAGCCGCCGCCGCTTTTGGAAATCCGAGGACGACGGCGACAAGACCCACGCCTACACCACCCTGTACGACGTGTTGATCACCCTCTGCAAAATCGGCGCCCCCTTCGTGCCCTTCATCACCGAAGCCATCTACCGCAACCTGCGCGACGACGACATGCCCGAATCCGTGCACCTCTGTGACTTCCCCCAGTTTGCCGGCGAGCATCGCGACCCCGCCCTAGATGGACAAATGGCCGTGGTGCAAACCGTCGTTCGACTCGGACGCAGCCTGCGCAGCGAATACGATCTCAAAGTACGCATGCCCCTCAAAGGCATCCACGTCGCCACCCGCGACATGAGCCTGCAACAGAACATCGACGAACTCAAGCACCTCGTCATGGACGAGCTGAACGTCAAGGATGTCTGGTTTGGCGAAGCCGAAACCGCCCTGGCCACCTACAGCGCCAAGCCCAACTTCAAGACCCTCGGACCCAAACTCGGCCCCAAAATCAAGGCCTGCGCCGCCGCCGTGGGCAAACTCGGCACCGAGGATATCAACGGCATTTTGCAAGGCGAAACCCTCGTCCTCGACCTCAACGGCGAGTCCTTCGAAATGAATGCCGACGACCTGCTCGTCTCCCGCAATCCCCGCGAAGGCCTGGCCGTCGCCAGCGAAGGCCGCATCGTCGTCGCCCTGGAAACCACCCTCACGCCCGAACTCGAAAGAGAAGGCCTCGCCCGGGAATTCATCAGCAAAGTGCAAAACCTGCGCAAGCAAGCCGAATTCGAAGTTTCCGACCGCATTCAAGTGGACTTCCGAGGTTCGGAAAGGGTATGCGAAGCCGTTTCCGAGCATCGGAAAACCATCATGGGCGAAATCCTCGCCCTCGAACTCAATGTCAGGGAAGACCTACAAGGCGCCGACTTCGACCTCAACGGAGAACCCGCGAGGATTGCCGTTTCGGCATTGGTGTAATTTTCAGTTGCCGGTTGTTGGTTGTTGGTTGCTGGTTGTTGGTTGCTGGTTGTTGGTTGAAGGTTGCTGGTTGCTGGTTGCTGGTTGTGTGTTGCTTGTTGCCAGTTGAATGTTGTCACTTGCTTTGACCGTCAATATTCGTCGCGTCGCTACGTCCGACGCATAGCCGTGGATTTCAATCCACGGATTAGCGGAAACACATCGGGGAGCGCCGCGTAGCGTCGCCTGACGGACCCTGGGGGTTTCAACCCCATCTTGGCTACACCGCTTTTGGTTTGCCATGCATGACAGAGGGGATTGAAATCCCCATGTTCCTGAACCGTCGCCACGCGACGCAATTCACCCCGCCCGCCGCCCCTCCGCTTGTCGGAGGGGAGCGACGACT
>JAFIGC010000113.1 GCA_020831635.1 Verrucomicrobiota bacterium
CCCCCCCCACCCAACACCACCGGGGCGGCGCATCCTGCGCCGGAATCCTCAGAACAAATTTAGCTCATCAATCGTTCTGACTCAAAAACGGAAGACGCGACCTCCATGGCAATGAAGCCTTCAGGGGTGGATGAGAAAGATTCATTCAAGGAGCACCCGGCGCAGGATGCGCCGCCCCCATGGTTTTAGAATGGTTTTTGATGCGCAGCCCCCATAATTTACGTCGCTTCGATAAGATTCACCCGCCCGGATGCCGGGCGGGTGTTCGAGTCCAATGCGAATGATTATTCTTACTTTCTCCACCGCAGAAACACCACGCAAGAACCAAATCCAAGGATCACCAGCAACAAACTGCCGGGTTCGGGGATGGCGAGAATCGCCACATCATCATAGGTGGTACCGATGCTCACGTTGTTGATTTCACCGGATGACTTAAAAGGAACTCCCCACGAGGCAAGCCAGTTCGCTCCAAGATGCATGCCAGTTGTGGTGTGTCGTAATCCCGAGGTTCCCATTCGTCAAATCGGATGCGCTTTCCACATAAAAATCGGCGGTTGCGTACAAATATCTGGAATCAGCAAAAGTCGTGGTTGTGTAGTCATCGGAATTACTTGCCCGAATATGTGTGGAGATGGAATAGTTGGAGTTGTAGTCGTTCAGGGACTGGCCAGCGGTGCCTATAAAGCTGTCCTGGAACACCAGCGTCGCACTCACTGAAACGTGAGCCATCATAGCCGCAAGGCCAAAGGTAAAAAGGGTGATTTTCGTTTTCATGTTGAGTCTCCTCTTGCTGGTTCAGACATAAGCTTCAGAAAGGAACGGTTCCAATTCTTGCACGTAAAGTAACACTCGCGGGGATTTAGGTCTACCCGCATTTGGGCGCATCATTTTGTTTTTTGCGACACTGGCTTTGCAAAGGGAGAAAGCGAATCGGCGGGGCACCAGACTTCAATTTGATGCTCCCAAGGATGAAGGATAAAAAGGATGTCGTTCTTTGCCGTATTCGTAACGCCGCCTCCGTGCTTGCCACGGGGGAGCGCCGACTCTGTGCCCGAATCATTCCCCAGGGGATGTTTGCCGCCCCCGTGCTTGTCGCGGGGGTGTCGCAACGACTGACGAAGGTTTGGCCAAATGTTGCACACTCAGTCGTTGCGACACCCCCGCGACAAGCACGGGGGCGGCTTTGGGGCGCGTGGGTGGCACTTCGTGCACAAAGTCGTCGCTCCCCCTCCGACAAGCGGAGGGGCGGCGGGAAGTCAGCAACAAAGTAGCAAAACACCAAAGGATTGGAACAGAAGCAAGCAAAGGTAGCAAAGGCAACTCCACCCCATTCACCTCTGCTCCCTCCGCGTCCTCCTGTTCAAAAATTCGGAGGATTGGAAAGGGGACTGGAAGAGGCATCAGGGGCGTAACGGTCGCATCAGAGAGGGGACCGCCCAGGCAAAATGATGGAAGGTGTTCATCACCGGTTGCGCGTCTTGAACCCAATCCGCGTATGCGGCATCCGGATAGATCACCCCCATGGCTTGGAACAAGGTGCCGTGGAAGGAATCCGGGCTGGGGGAATTGATCAGATCGTCCCCGTCATAGTGGGGCCAGGTTTCAGGGGCGAGACAGTAGGTGAATAGATAATCCAAGGCGAGTCGAAGCCCTCCCCCATTCTCCGGTTCATGGGTAAAAAAATCATACAAATCAGCGTTGTAAAGGATTTCGGCGGCCGCCGTTAAAGGAGCGAGGGAGAAATAGGTGTACCAGAGCCCGCCGCGCCCCCGGCTGACCTCCCGGGGCATGATTCCCTCCGGAAGGATCGCCGTCTCGATGCGATTGCGCAAGTGAATGACGTCCGCTTCGAGCGCCTGGGTCTCGCCCAGAAATTGGTGGGCCGCAATCGCCCCCAAGGTTCCCCAGTCTCCCCAATTGTTGCGCCTGCCCCGAATCGCATGACAGGACGGGAGAAATACGGTGCGAACCCATGTTTCAAATTTTTCCCGATCCGCCTGGGACCAGCGGCCGGATGCGCGCAACAACTCCGCGGCATACATCATGCCGACCCCGGCGTACGTCATGACGAGACCGTCGCCATGCCCCCCCGTCCCGTGATTGTGCTCAGCCCAGGCGTTGAGGATTCCGATGGCCCGGTCCGCATACGCGGTCCGTTCCGGAGAAAGATCCAACTGATAACGCAGGGCAAGGGCGTAAGCGGCCCAGGCATCGCCGCCCAAAAGCTCGAAAGCCTTCTGGTGTCCGCCAATCACCGACTCATCAAAGATTGCCGGCGGTTGGGGGATATGTTCGAACAGATTTTGCGTTGAGTCCACCAGCGCCTGAAAAGCCTCGGTAATCGCGGGGTCACCGTCTGCCATCGCCTGGCGGACCGCGAGAATCTGTGCCTTGGGGTGCAGTCCGCCGGGCCGGGGCGGTTTCCCGGTTCTTTGCAGCTCTTCACCTGTCGCGGGCGTGGAAAGCGGTTGGGAGTCCGCTTCCGGGGTCTCCCCGTGAATGATGTAGTTGTCCATCCAGAAATTGCCCCCCCAGCGATGATCCATCAGCAAGCCAAACCCAAGAACGATGCCGTCGGGTAAAGGTCCCGGGTCAAAGGTATCGTTCTCAAATTCGGAAAAGTCGCGCGCGGTTTTGGGCGCGGCGGATCTTGGCCAGGTGAAATGGGCATTGGCAAAATCGAAATGAGGCACCCGAATCCAATGACCCGCCGCCGGCACCACCACCCGGTTCCACCGTCCCTGGAAAAAAGGGTCGGCGGTTTCGCCCGTGGATAAAGCGGCCGTATCGAAGACCACCATGAGTTCCGATACAAACCAATTATCGGTATCCGTGGCCTGTCCACCCACCTGCACCAAGGCCCTTTTCATCAACATCCCGTCATTGCCGCTGGGCGTATCTATACTATAATCCCAACCGAAGGCCGCGATCCCGGCGGCGTCTATTTCCCCGGCAAATTCCTGGGTCGCGATCGTCACGTTGGTGCGCCGGGTGGGGGACCAAAAGACCACGCCGACCTCCGCGCCTTCCACCGGCTGGTTGTTGACCCCCGCCGGATTGCCCAAAGGCGAGTTAAACAAGGCATCCCCGGAATCGGCAATTTCGGCGAGGGCAAAAGTGGGCCCGGGCTTGCCTTCATCCCAAAACCCTTTCCATCCAACCGCCTCTGCCGGCCGGGTGAAACCTCCCGGATTATGGAAATTTTCGAGATAGAGGATTGTTCCCGCGGACAGGGTGCTGCTCATGAGGGCTCCCGCGGCGAGGCTGAACAGGATGTTCATGCGATGCGGACACCGGATTACAAGGCGTTTCAATCGGGGCGTTTTTGATCGAAGGAAGGAAAAGGATGACATTGGGAAAAACGTGAAGATAAGGTGAATAGCGGTTCAGGGAACCGCTTGGGGGTGTCGAACGATTATAAACATGAATACCCGACCCGTAAACCCATGAACGGGCTTATGTTTTTGTTTGTTGCGACATACATTATTATATTTTTGTTTATTTCGACATACATTATAGAGCATAAAACGATAAAGCTTTTGTTTAACACCCTCCATTGAGACCCGACGATGCAAACGACTACTCTTTCCCCCAAATTGGACCCATGGGTATTGTCCACGGACAGCCCCCTCGCCCTCAATCACCGTGACGGCTTCATTGGCAACGGCCTGTTGGGCCAGCGCATCTCCCCCTGGGGAGACGGCTCGGCCTACGAGGGGCGCTCGCAGTCCTTCCGCCACGGGTTTTGGGGGCGGGACGAGCGGGGCAACGAGGCCCTGATGGAACTGCCAACCTGGGCGGTGCTCGACTTCCGGCATCCGACCCCCATGGGACGGCCCTGCGAACGGATCTTGCGGCACCGTCAGTCGCTGGACCTGCGCACCGGCACCGTGGAAACCCGCTACCGCGTGGAGGGATCCCACTGGGCGGGCGAGGTGTGCCGCCGCGCCTGGGTGTCCCGCGGCGATGCCAATCTGGCGGTCCTGGAACTGGAAATTGTCCCGGAATCCGGCTGGTTCATTCAGGTGATCGAACGCTTTGACGCCGCTTGGATGACGCAGGCGCAACAGGTGCGCACGGCACTGGGCGACGGCCTGACGATGGATCTGGAGGCGGGTCCGGACCGGCGTCCGCTGCATCTGGCCAGCCGTTTGGAGCTGCATGGCGCTGCGCCGCATCACCTCACCGAACGCCGTCTGGAGGATTTCGTCGAGCGCGGCACCTGGATGAAAATCACCCCGGGAGAGACGATCCGGATCACCCGGCTGATTTCGGTTTCGGACACGGAGGCGCGGGACCTGCATGTCGAACCGGCCGCGCTGCGGGAACGGCACGAGGCAGCCTGGGCGAAACTGTGGGAAGCCCGGATCGAGGTGCCCGATCCGGCGATGCAGCAGCTCATCAACGCCTGTGTGTACCACCTGTACAGTCAAACCCGGGAAGGGGCGGCCCTGGGCCTCGGTCCCTGCGGGATTTCCGGCGACGGCTACAAGGGCCGGGCCTTTTGGGATGCCGATTTGTGGGTCTTTCCACCCCTGGCGGTCTTGCAACCGGCCCTGGCCAAAAGCATGGTGGCCTATCGCCATGACACTCTGGAGGGCGCGAAGGAAAACGCGCGGGAGGACGGGTACGAGGGCGCCTGCTTCGCCTGGGAATCGGCGGCCACGGGCAAAGAGTGGGTGCCGTTCCCGAAAATTCATCAGCAGCGTCATGTGAACTCCGACGTGGCCTGGGCGCAGTGGTTTTACGTGTGCATCAGCGGCGATGAAACCTACCTGCGGGAAAAAGCCTTTCCGGTGATCCTGGAATCCGCGCGGTACTGGGCCAGCCGCGTGGTGCACAACCGGGAGGCGGACCGGTACGAGCTGCTGGGCATCTATTGTCCCGACGAGTATGCCCAAATCCAGGACAACAACGCCTGCACCAACTACGGCGCGGCCTGGAACCTGCGCAAGGCCGCCGAACTCGCGGAACGCTTCGGCGCGGAAGTTCCCGTGGCCCGCTTCCGGGAAATCGCCGACAAGATGTTCATCCCCTGGGATGAGGAATACGGGGTGATCGCCGAGTTCGAAGGCTGGACGGATGAACGCGTGATCAAGCAGGCGGACACCGCCCTGCTGATCTATCCCTGGGAAATGCCCATGGAACCGGAGTTGCAGGAACGCATTGTGGATTATTACCGCGCGCATTATCCGGCCAATAAAATCATGATGGGCTCGGCCATCGACGGGATCATCGACTGCCAACTGGGGCGGACCGCGCGGGCGATGGAGGCCTTCCAAGATTTGCTGCCGCATTTCCACCCCCCGTATTACACCGCCAGCGAATCCCCCACCAACGATTGCATGAACTTCCTCACCGGCATCGGCGGTCTCCTGCAACTGGTGCTCATGGGCTTTGCCGGCGTCCGCGTCCGCGACGACGGCATTCACATCCCCCCGCCCTCCGCAAGCACCCCCGTGCCCGTGACCCTGCACCGGCCCTGATCCGCCCCGGATCGCTCCGGAAGACGGGCCCCACAGAATAGAGTTCAGAGGGTAGAGGTCAGCGTTGTCCGATTTGTCGGGACTTGTCCGAACTCCCCCTCACTTCCGCCGCCGAAACAGCACCAGCGATCCCAGCGCAATGCCCATCAGCACCAGGGTGCCGGGTTCGGGGATGGCGGCGACGCTGAAAAAATCGATGCCGGTGACGTGCGTCGTGCCACTGTCACGGGAAGCGAAAACGCCGACCGCTTCCAGGGACGTGCCGGAGAAGTCGAGGGTGCCGAAAGTGGCTGTGCCGGCATCGAAGCCCAGATTTGTCGCCGGGTCGTAGGTCGCCCAGTTCGCCGATGCGGGGCCGGAAAGCGTCAATCCATCGACGGTGCGATTATGCTCGGAGATATAGTACTGGCCGTCCAACTTGATGACGAAACGACCCTCGTTGTAGTCGAACCAAGAGCCCGTCGAGTTTTCGTGATTGTTCTCCATGGTCATGTAGCTGTTGGCGCTGTTGTCGAAGGTGTAGGCGCCGCCCTGCAAAAAGTCAGCGGCTTGCCAAACCCAAACGCTGTTTATTTTATTGATGGCACCGTCATTGTTAAAGCGGTTGTAGATGTACCGCCTCCCATCGTGTCCGGAGACAATACGTTGGTTGTAGAAGTTGGTCCCGCCTTCGTGGTCGTAACTGATGACCTCCTGCCCGCCGTACCAGACCGCGCTGGTGGTGGTGTTGTCGAGGTAGCTGGAGCTACTGGGGGAGAGGGGGGTGGACTCGTCGAAGGCATAGTACGCGTGGACGTCATTGGCGATGCCATTGTTGTTGAAATCGCCGGTTACCGTGACCAGGTCTCCGCCGCGGGACCAATCACCTGTGCCGGTTTGATTGGGATTGCCCCAATCCACCAACAAGTCGGGCGCGGCATGAGCAATCCCCATGGATGCGATGAGGGTAGCTAAGATCGTTTTCATGTTCATTCTCCTGGTTCTGGTTTGGGCATAAGCCCAAGAAAGGAACGGATCCAATTCTCTCAAGTAGCGTAACACCCAAGGGGATTTGGGTCTACCCGTATTTGGGCACATTATTTTGTTTTTTGCGTCATTTTCAGGGAAGTCCGGCCTTCAGACCTTCTGGACTCGAAAGGGTTTTTGGGCTGAAAACCGGAGATTGACTGGCACCTTTGCGAGTGACGGCTTTCGCCACTGGTCGCAACAATCTTGGAGGTTGTCCTCGATGGGGCGGTTGCTCAGCGGTAATACACCCCCAGATCCCCAAAGCCCAGGTCGTCGGTGAGCATCAGGAGAATATTCGGCACATCCGCTGCCACCCACAGCGAGCAGCTCATCAGAAGCACGAGCAGAAACGCGCGGAATATCGACATTCAGGCTTTGCGACGGCGGAACAATGCCAGGGCCCCCAAAGAAATCCCCAGCAGCACCAACGTGCCGGGTTCGGGGATGACCGTAACCGACACATCGTCAAACCAGGCTTGAACCGCGGGACCACCAGCTTCATGCCCCAGACTTCCGAATGATCGGAATTCGATCAAATCGAGGGCGGCGGCGCCGGACGATCCGCCTAAATGGCTGATGTCGCCCGTGAAAAGGGTGTTACCGTTGAGGAGGATTCTTCCCTGATTGCTGGCAATGCCATCAAATGCGTCACTGGACCCGTTATAAATCACCCGAAGTGTGTTGATTTGATCTGCGCCCAAGGCAAACGTGGTGCTCCCGATTTGAGTGTTGTCACTGAAATCCAGTTGGCCATTTTTGTTGAAGCGGATGTGCACGTTTTGAGCGCCAGCTCCAGGCAAAGTCGTGTCCGTAAACGTGGAACTGGAAAGAATCAAAGCCCCCCAGTAATTAGCGGCTTGACCGGCTACCGCGAATTTCAGATCCACCTGTAAAAGGGTGTCCGCCCCGGCATTCCACCCTTGGGCTCGAAAAATCGTGGCATTCGTCGAATTATTTCCCGTTCCATCTCCGAAAACATACCCGTCTGAGGTGTTCGCGGTCCAGCCGCTTGCGGCGGTTCCCGCGGAAAATTGGGTTAACCCAACGTTTGCACCATTCTGCGCAATCGACCATGTGGGCGAACCGTTCTCATACGTGGTTCCGGCTAAGTTGGTCGGCCCCATACTTCCGCTTTCAAAGTCCTGTGAAAACAGGAGGGTTGCGTTGATGAAAGGGGAGATGCCGATGAGGCCAAAGGCGAGGAGGGCAGGCAACCAGACCCGCATGGAGGGGTTTCTGTTGATCAAAGCGCGGGTAGTCGTGGTGGTTTGCATGTTCATTTTCTTGGTTCTGGTTTGGGCATAAGCCCAAAGAAAGGAACAGTTCCAATTCTTATAAGTAGAGTAACACCCCCGAGGATTTGGGTCTACCCGTATTTGGGCGTATGATTTTGTTTTTTGCGACATTCCTGCGAAAGTCCGGCCTTCTCTGGGTTTCTGATCTCGACAGGGTTTTTGGGCTGAAAACCGGAGATTGACTGGCACCTTTGCGAGTGACGGCTTTCGCCACTGGTCGCAACAATCTTGGAGGTTGTCCTCGATGGGGCGGTTGCTCAGCGGTAATACACCCCCAGATCCCCAAAGCCCAGGTCGTCGGTGAGCATCAGGAGAATATTCGGCACATCCGCTGCCACCCACAGCGAGCAGCTCATCAGAAGCACGAGCAGAAACGCGCGGAATATCGACATTCAGGCTTTGCGACGGCGGAACAATGCCAGGGCCCCCAAAGAAATCCCCAGCAGCACCAACGTGCCGGGTTCGGGGATGGCAGTGACGGTAAAATCGTCCACCCGTGTGGTTTGATTCGCACCGGCAGTGGACTCAGACCAAAACCCATAGCCTTCAATGGTCATGTTGCTTGACAGGGTGGTGGCACTGCCAAGGGTGCCCAAGTTACCAACAAAAGTTTGGGTGCCCTGGTTGCTTAGATCGAATCCATCGAGGGTGCTCCATGCGCCCGCGGCAGTGGGGTCATTGAGGGTATACTGGGCCCATTCATTGGCTTGGTTCGTACCTCCATCGTTGGTAAACCCCGTGGTGTTCACCAGCCAGGAAGTATTCCCCCCGTCGTTCACTTGGAGAAGGAAATGCGTGGTGGTGTTGGTGTCGGATTCATTCCTTAACTTGAAACTTAAGGAACTCAGCAAATCGGCCTGACCGCCATTGCCGCCCCATGCGGAGTGACTATTGATATCGTTGGTGGCATCCGGGTTGGTGAAGGCAATGCCTTTATATGTCGCATCACGTCCCAGAAACAAAAAACCTCGGTCCCCGCCGGCAGCAAACCCACCACCAATGCCCATGAAAGATTGTTTGTCGTTAACGTCTATATTCACACTGTTCAAATGATCTGAAACATTCACACCTTCGGAAACATCTGTTGCCTGAACGAATCCCAGCCAGGTGGCATCCCACGCGTCAGCATCACCAAGTGGTTTAGCGCCCGCGTCTGTCCGGTCAAACCCTTCTGAATAAACGATTGTCCCGGCGGATACCGATCCAATCAGGCTGAAAGCCAAGAGGGCAGGCAACCAGACCCGCATGGAGGGGGTTCTGTTGATCAAAGCTTTGGTAGTCGTGGTGGTTTTCATATTCATTCTCATGTTTCTGGTTCAGATATAAGATGCAGAAAGGAACTGTTCCGATTCTTGCACATACTGTAACACATCCGGGGATTTGTATCTACCCGTATTCGGGCGTAATATTTTGTTTTCTGCGTCATTTATACGAAAGTCTGACCTTGGACGCGCGGCATGTATGGATTCATCCCGTGCCATAAAAATCACCCGCCCGGATGCCGGGCGGGTGAGGTGAATTTCTGAAAGGGAAAAGGCGGCCTTATCGCCTGCGACACAGAAACACCACGCAAGCCCCGAAGCCAAGTACCACCAGCAACAGACTTCCGGGTTCGGGGATGACCGTGATTGAATTGATTTGAGTGGCGTTGTCCGCCATCCACTGTTGACCACTAAATCTACTGTATACGCCAATTCCGGTTGCATTTTCCAGAACCGTGGAAGTGGTAACGCTGCTTCCGCCACCAGCAAGAAGATTGTTTGTGTCCAGGGAAGAGAAGGTGAAAATGGAAAAATCCCAACTGCCCGGAACGGGTGCTTGATTGCCACCCGAACTTGTGCGAATACTCTGGTTAGTCACGGCCCATTTGGTCGTGTCGTCTTCAAAATATTGAATCGCCAAGCGAATATCCACATTGCCATTATTCGCGTGTATGCCGGTGGTCGATAAGGTGTAATCACTTGCGTCCTCGGTTCCGGAGGCGAGTTCTCGAAAAATCAGCGAGGCTTGATTCGAAGAAGTTCCGGTGTGGTTTGGCCTCCACCTCATCACACCATCGTGAGGACCATAGCCCCAAGAGGTGCCAGCTCCGTGATACGCGATGTTCCCGGCGTTATCGACGGTCGACTCCCCGAGGAAGCTCCAATTCCCGGTCGTATTCGTCGTAAAATCCTCGGAGATAACTAATGTTCCCATAACGGAAACATGCGCCATCAAGGCCACGAGGCAAAGGGTAAAAAGGGTTGTTTTCGTTTTCATGTTGATTCTCCAGATCCTGGTTCAGACATAAGATGCAGAAAGGAACGATTCTAATCCTTGTAGAATAACACCCCCGGGGATTTGGGTCTACCCGTATTTGAGCCACATTATTTTGTTTTTTGCGTCACTTCATTTGCGGAGGGAGAAAGTGTATCGGAGGGGCGCATCCCCGAATGGGTGTATGCGTTGAGGATAACCCGATAAGGGGGTAGAACCTTGCATAAAACACATGCAAAATCCTTTCTCTTGGTCATCATGAATTCAGGAGCGCTGCGTGAGAATTCTTGGAATCCACACATTCAAGGATGCGCCCCTATCGGCAGGAAAACAGGTTGGAGTGCTGACAACCATCCGCGAATTCTTTACAGGAAAGACCCAACAGCAAATAAAGGCATCATATGAAGACACTGATTCTCTCCGACATTCACGCCAATCTCATCGCCCTGGAAACCGTATGGAAGCGGGAGGGGGACGCGGACCTGATTCTTTGCGCCGGGGACATCGTCGATTACGGTCCCCATCCCGCGGAGTGCGTGGAGTGGATGATGGAGAAGCGGGCCCTGGCGGTGCGCGGCAACCATGACGAGCTGGTGGTCAGCGCGTGGGAGGATCCAGGGGCCCATGAGCCTGAAACCTGGAGAACCGACAACGCCGCGAAACTAGGGCCACGGCATGTTGACTATCTGAAAAAGCTCCCCCTGCGGCGGGTCGTGGATCTCGAGGGCATTCCCCACGGCCTGACCCACGCCTATCAGGGCTACGAAATCATCCGGTCTCTTGAGGAATTCCACCGCTTCAGCGGGGAACGATTTGGCCGCCCCCTGCACCGCATGATCTTCGGGCACACCCACCGCCGCGCCATCACCCACCTTTCCGACGAGGACTGCTGGATGAACCCCGGCAGTGTTTCCTACCGCCGTCCCGACGAACACTGGCGCGGCGCGCACTACGTCCTCATCCAGGACGGAACCATTTCCCTGAGGGCCCTCCCCTACCCCACCGAAGCCCTCCACCGGGAGGTGCTGGCCGCCTCGGTGTGCCCACGCGAAAAAGAGGTCACGGCTCCCTGGTGGTTTCCAGAGGACAGTCCCTTGAAGGCGTAGGCCCCTTGAGGCTGGAGGCCCCTCATCCGTTGTCGTGAACACGATCGTAGCTCAGCACCCCGTCCTCGATCGTCGCGGGGCTGAGCCGTCCGTTGTGGAAATATTCGACCTGATCGTCGGCGACCTCGATGCGGATCGCCCGCACGTCGCCGAAGACCTCTACCTTCCCATCACCCACGCGCACCAGCGCCCAGTTGGTGAAGGTCACCCGCGCCTGCGCGTCGGCGACGGTCACCGTCTCCAGGGCATCGTCAAAGCGCAGGTACGCCCGGTCGTCGACCGAGTCGCCGGGTCCGCCGATGCGCCATGCGCCCCACGCCTCGCCGCGGTCGATCTCGGTGAAGCGCCCGATCGCCCCCGCACCTCCCTCGAAGGGCTCGTGGAGTGCCGCGAAGACCGTCGCCGGCGCCGTGCGTTGCACGATCACGCTGGCCCCGCCCACCTCATAGGCTTGGGGTTTTTCGGTCGGGTCGGGGGCGTCGGACGGATCAAAGGCAGTGGGGGTGTCGGCGACAGCGACGGTCGTATCCGCCTCGCCGGCCATGCGCAGGTCCACGCCCACCTGCCGCTGATACCACTGCTCGGCGAGGACGCGGTCCTCGGCGGGGATCGGCGAATCCTGGACCACGCGCAGATGCCAGTCGTCGCCGCTGTGCATCACGCGCACCTGGCCGAATGCGTCGAGCAGCGCCTGCGGGTCGTCCGGCAGCAGGCGGTGGCGCGTGGCGGTGGCGCGGTGCTCGGGCGGGTGCGCCAGCTCCCCGTCCATAAGTCGCGGCGCGGAGAACCGCTCATCCAGTTCGGCGAGGCCCAAGGGGTGGACGGTCCAGCGGAAGGTCCGCTCACGGCCTCCCCGGTCCCGCAGCGCGAAGAGGTCGAGCAGGTAGGCGTCGGTGAGGATCAGCCCGCGCGTGGCGTCAACATCCGGGTAGAGTTCGCCGCTGCGCATGGCCAGAAACTTTGCCGGCCTCTGGAAGCTGTAGCGCGTGGTGGTCATGCGGGTGAAGCCCGGCTCATGGGCGTCGACCAGCACTCCGGCGTGGCTTAGCACGCTGCGGGTCCAGTGCTGGGCGTAGCCGCCGATGTGACGGTTGACATGGATGGGCCGATTGAAGGCGTACAGACCGGTGAGCACGAAGTTGTCGAACACATTGTGCGCGTAGGGACTGGCCAGGCGCACGCCCACCGCCGGGGCGGGCGATTCCCAGTAGTCGGGCGACTCCTCGGCCCGCAGCATCGCCACGCCGCGCCGCTCGGCAACAAACGAGGGCGCGCGCGGCGGGCGGGTCTGGTCCGGATGGATCGGGTCGAGGCCGAAGTAGATCGATGGCGGGTAAGCCTCTTGGCCCGCTTGACGCATCCGCGCGAGGAAATAGTCGAAGCCGGCGTTCGGCCAGCGCCGGTGGGCGATTTCGAACCACAATGGTGCCTGCATCTTCGGCGTGAAGTGGGTGTAGCCGTCCCACTGGGGATGGTGGCCGCGGATTTCTCCGCCCCACGCGCCCGCCGCGTGCCATCGGGGTACCCGAGAATGCCCTTCCAGAAGCGTCCCGTCCGGCAGCACGCCGGGGCTGAGATAATGCTGGAACGCCTCCGGGGCGCTCCCATCCCCGCTCATCGCGTCCCGCATGTTCCGGGCGTCGCCGTGCGTGTACCGCGCGATGTGCGGCACGTCCGTGTGCAGATCCACCAGCGGATACGCCAGCCACAAGTTCGTCTCGATGTGCCCGCGCATGGTCGCGCCGTGTCGGCCGCGGTAGTCAAACCCCAGCTCGCCCAGACCCAGATTGTCCAGCGCGATACAGTAGAGCAGCATTTCGCCCGGCAGCGCGTGGTGCTTGCTGAACTCCTCGCCGTATAACCCGCCGTCCGTCAGGTATTCGTCGAAATACCACCGCCACGAACCGTAGTGATCCCACACCTTGCGGATGAGTTGCTCGTCGGCCATCGCCGCCGCCATGAGGTTGGCGCTGAAGATCGCCGGGCCGGTGATGTTCGGCAGCCAGTTGTCCTGCCGATGGTCGTGGGCGTGGTAGCGACTGAATTTGCGCTCATCGTTGAACACTTCCGGATCGAAAATGGCGTTGCGGAAGATGCGGTGGTCGATGTAGGTACGGAAGAACCCTTCCACCTCCTCGCGCTCGTCGTCGCTAAGCGTGTCGTACAGCAGGTCGTAGGCCAGCACGATCCGCCACTGGGCGTGACCGCGAGGGGCCGGGGACCGCGCCACCCGCATCAGTCGCTGCTTCTGCCGCTCGCCCGCCGCCTCGTCTTCCCGTACCGCATATCGCCAGAGGTCCAGCAAGTCTTTCTCGTACGCGTCGGGATCGGCCAGGGTCGCCTCAACCCGCTCGGCGTATTCGGGGTCGTTTTCGAGCCGGTCGCGCATCTCCGCGATATCTTGGGACGTCCAAAGCACGAAGGGTCGCTGGACGTCCTCGAGCCCAAGGACCTGCGTGCCTGTCAGCACGAGCAGCCCCAGCATCCATGGAGAAAAAATGGTTTTACGAATCGAAAAACGAAAGGACGGACTTGGGATTGAGACGGGAAAGATCATGCCAGACAGGGTTTCAGACCCCGGGCCGGGAGTCAAGGTGAAAGCTTTCGTTTTCCAGAGAACCCGTAATCGCCCCGGAAAACATCCGAACCGTACTTCTCGTGTGACTTGCGCGCCAATCCTCCGGAGAATTTTGCTTTCTGCGACACTTGCTTTGCAAAGAGATGCGGCGTAAAAGAAAAGCATGAAAAAGCAGCATGAAGAGGAAGTCTTTCGGATCGCGTTGGATCGCTTGTCCGCTATCGGTGCGCGGGTGACGGAGGGGGCGTTGCTCCATGCGGAGGCGGCGCCCTGCCGCCGGATGGTTGAGACCGCCGTGGGGTCGGACAAAGCTTCGATCTTTTCCAAAGGCTGCCTGGGACTGTGCGGCATTTTCGGGAGAGATGAAGTTTTGGACGCCTTGCGAACCGCGCATTTTCCCACCCTCAATCTCAGCAACAACCGGGGTTCCGTGGAGGGTTTGGGTAATTTCATATCGGACGACCGGGAAGTCGGGCGGATGGCGGCGGAGCATTTGTTGAAACGGGGCTACCGCTTTTTTCTTTTGGTGGGTGAGACCAAAAAGGTTTATTCCGAGGATCGGATAGATGCCTTCCGCGACCGGGTGGCACAGGAACCGGGAACCCGTTGCGCGCAGTTGATTCATGATTTCCAATCGGAATTCGGCTCGATGTCGATGCCCGCGTTTGTGCTGCACTGCGAGGAGCTGCTCAGCCCCCTGTTCGAGGATGCGCCGATGGATGCGGCGGTTTTCGCCACCAACGACTGGCTGGCGGGGCTGATGCAGAGGGTGATCATGGCGCATTACACCGAGCGCATGTACACCACGGCGGTATTGGGGGTGGATGACGAGCAACACACCTGGTGGTATCTGGGTCCGCTGGCGGGCCTGTCCTCGGTGCGCCCGGCCTTTCACCAGATGGGCAAAGAGGCGATGGCCTGGCTCATGGCGCATGAGGGAGACCGGGAGGCGATGCTGGAGGAACCGACAAGGCGCTTTGCGCCGGAATGTGTCATCGAACTGGCCTCCACCGCCGGGGGACCCTGCCCCGACCCCATGACCGCGCGCATGATCCGCTGGGCTTGGCAGGCGAGTCAGTCGGGCCAAAAAGTGACGGTGACGGAACTGGCATCCCAATTCCGCCTCTCCCGCCGCACCCTGGACCGGAAATTCTCCGAGCATCTCGGCACTTCCGCGGGCGACTATCTGCTACGTCAGCGCCTGGACATGGCCGCGCACCTCCTGCGCACCACCGACATGAGTATCGCGGAAATTTCCTTTCAGTGCGGCTACACCAAACAGGACACCCTCTCCACCCGCTTCCGGGCGGTCTACGGGATGACCCCAAAAGCGTACCGGAAGGAAAAGACCTGGAAGTCGGATGTTTTTCTGGCGCGTCCTCAGCCCTGACAGGCGACCATATTTCATTCCTCCCCGATTTCCCCGGGATGCCCCGCCACCCGTAAAATCCGGATTCGGCGACGCCCATGGGGATAAAGAAAGAAATAGTTCGTGGTCTCGGTGTCCATAAACATGCGGGAGGTGTGCACCATTTCCAGATCGCCGCGTTCATTGCGGCGATAGGCGAAGACACGCGAAAAACCGGAATCCGTCAGGCCCCTGGGATTAAAATCAATGGGCTGATACGGGGCCAGGGTTACCATGTGTTCGGTATCGGGAAATTCCAGCACCAGCGGGTGTTCACTGCCATTGTAGATGCGGGCCATTCCGGGCTGAAGTTCATCGGTGTCGTACGGCAGGGGCATGGTCAGCAAGGTGCCGTCATCCGCCCTTCGGTCGGGAAACACGATCAACAGCACCCGGTTCCAGTTGCGCGGAAACCGGGCCCGGATCACGGGGACCGGACGAAGCTCCACCGTGGGTTCCGCTTCCGGGGGGGCGTCCTCGGGCGGATCCGTCCAGACTTCCTCGATGTCGTACAAGACCAGCGGCAGGTCGCCGGTATAATCATACAACGGCGTGGCCGCGTTTCGGGTTAAGCGCACGGGCACATTTCCGGCGGCGGTCCGATAAAAAGCGCGCGGAAGGGCTGGGATGGTCACATCCTCCATGAGAATCCCTTCCGAGGGCCAGACAAAAACCGAAAACCGCACCCGCACGGGCTCGGGGGTCGGCGTGGGAGCCGGAGTGGGCGCGGGAGTGGGATTCGCCTCCTGCGCAAGGAGGCGCAAACAAACGAAAATGCCGGAGACAAACAGGAGCATCGGTTTCATTATATCTCCTCCTCGCCCAGCCAACGGAAGGAGATGATGCGGAACTGTCTGCCAAATTGTGCGTTGACGGGCGAGAGGGAGGCGGGAAGGTCTCCGGAGGCATTGGCCTCGGCATCCACGTAATCCGCAACCCGCTGTACGGTCACCTCGCACCAGGCGCGGGCGGCGGGATTGTTGGGGTCGCCAATGGCCCCGTACGAGCGAATGGTAAAGGTATCGGAACGGGCGGAAAGCACCGAGCCAATCCGTGAAAGGATGTCGGCCTGCATGAGGGTGCCCGGGGCACTGTCATTCCGGCGACCCACCGCATTTTCCGGGGCATTGCCCAGAAAGGCGTTCGCACCCTGGTAGGTGCCGCTGTAATGCACGGACGGATCAATCCAGGCGTCCCCGTCGGAGGGCGTGCCCATCGGGTCGTTGAGTCCGGTTTCATCAATGGCCGACTGGATGGCGCCCGCCAGCCCCAGGAGGTCCGGGTCGTTGTCCGATGGCAGCAAGGCGCGGTTCACAAAGTCCGAGAGGGACAGAAACGGTCCGCGCAGTCGTACCTGTCGCACGATCTCCACCGCCAAGCCGCTGTCATCCTCAAAATCTTCCGGCGTGCCGTTGTCATTCCAGATTTGCTCGCGGGTCAGGCGACGATATCCCAGATAGGCTTCGGGGGATTCATAATCGTGGAAATCATCCTCAAACACATTTCCGGGCGGATCCAAGAAACGCGTAAACGGGGCTTGGTCCTCCGGGGTTGTGTCCGATCCCACCCCGACGCCCAGCATCGACTCCAGCAACATGGCCCAGGCGGGAATCGATTGGGAGTTGATGTTGAAGGCCCCGGAGAGGAGCACCCGTTCGGACGAAGCCGTAAAATCCCGCCGGCCATTGTGCTGCGGTGTGCCGGGCGCGTTGTAAGGCGGCTGCCATTGCAGCCGGGTATTGGCGTCCGGCGTGAGGAAAAAATCGTCCCACAACGATTCGTTGTTCACCCAAGAAGCGTCATAGGCCGCCGTGTAGGTGGGTGGCACGCCGGCGCCCGAATAGGCGTTGGAAAACATAAAGTCGTTGGGGTTCCGTCCCACGGAATAGGGAATCGTTTCCTCTGGCGTGGGGGCGCTCACCGAGGCAAAAAACGCCTGCTGTGCCCGATCCCGCGAAATTGCAAAGTGCGCTCGGGCATTGCCAATGGCGTGGGCGGGCTGCATGAAGCCGTTGTTGGAGGACGACCAAGCCAGGGCCCGGGGTACCCATGAGGGATTTTGTTGGCTGTTGTCGCCCACCGGCGTCCTTCCGGGCCAGTCCCCCGACACGAGCATCCCCTCGTGGTAGGTTGACACCAGCGGCGCATGCATGAAAGAGGCGATGCTGGCCAAATCCTCGCTGCTTTCCGGCAGTTGGTGGGTGATCGCGCGGGGGACCATGCCCGGACCATACCCCGGCATGATGTCGTCACTGTGCCCGATGAACTGATTCAGATCGTTCGGGGTGGTCCACGACAGATCGCTATAGCGGTCATCCCCCATGAAAAATCCGCCCACATACGCGGAGGCCGATTTGAACCCACCGCGGGTGAAGCGCCACCCGCCGGGCTGGGGCATGCGGGAGGCCGGATCCCGGCCCTGAAACGGATCCAGCGGATTGAAATCCGTCAGCCAGCGGATCGGCGCGGCCACGGCCGCTCCCTGATGGGTGGTGTCATTGAAGACATAGGAATGGTCCGGCAACCGCAGGCCGTAGGAGAACCCCCAGGCCGGAAACCCCGGCGTGGCTGGCGTAAACGGCTGGGTGTCGGACGGGGTGGAGATCGGGGTCCAGACCGGGGTAATCAATCCAAACGGGGCCCAGGGATTGTCGGCGTCATAGGAGCGGGCCGCCTGAATCGCCGTCGGCAACTGCTGATTGGGGTGGAGCACTTCGACCATCGGCATTTGATTGTGCCCATTGAACAAACGGAGCCGCACATCCATCAAATTGCTACCCCCTTCATTATGCCGGCCGAGATCGGCGCCAATGGACAGTATTAGCCAGCAGTTGAGACAGTTGTCGTT
>JAFIGC010000299.1 GCA_020831635.1 Verrucomicrobiota bacterium
TCCACTCGGAATCTCACGGTCCTATGCGAAGATTTATGGTTTACAGAGTACTAGGGTCTCCAAGTCCAGGCTTACAATTTTGCATTCACAGGAAAAACGGTTCATCCCTTTTTGATCTGCAAACGGATCTGATCGGTGCCCATCAGTTTGTCGAAAAACTCTGGGCGGGCGCCGGGATGGGCAAAGAGGCGGTCGGGGCCCAATTGGTTGCGGAGTTGGGTGAGGAGATGAGTGGCGGTGGTGACGGGCTTCCAGTCTGCCAGGGGATCCAGGTGAAAGCACAAGGCTGGCCAACCTTCTTTTTCGCTGCGTCCGCTTTCTATTCGGAGTCCGGGTTGTTGGAGTTTGGGGATGAGGACGTCGGGTTCCAAGTCGGGCATGGCCCAGATTTGAAAGGATCGGGCACCGCCCCGGTCTACGCTGACGTCGGGGATGGCTTCGCACCAGACGGTCAATGGATACAAGCGGGCGGATTGCGGGCTGCCGATTGCGGGAGAGGGTGGGTACCAGGGGAGTTCATGGGACGGGAGGGTTGCGGATATGACTTCCAAATCGAGATATTTGAGCCGGGGATCGTGTTGCTGCAAGTGTCGGGCCAATTCACCCTGGCTCAATCCGTAGACCAGCGGGAGGTCGATTTGGCCCACGAAGCTTCGGAAACGCGGGTCGAGGTCGGGTCCGTCCACAATGCCGGCCAAGGGGGTGGGGCGGTCGAGCACCAAGACGGGGAGCTTTGCGGAGGCGCAGGCCAGCAGGACGTTTTGCAGGGTGGAGGCGTAGGTGTAGCAGCGGATGCCCAGATCCTGCAGGTCGATGACCATGAGGTCCAGGCCCTCCAGCCATTCCGGGGGCGGGGTTCGGGTGTCGCCATACAAACTGTGGATGGGGAGGTTCAGTTCGGGGTGGGTTTGGGAGTGAATGATTTCCCCGGCGGCGCCAGTGCCGTGGAATCCGTGCTCGGGACTGAAGAGGCGCAACAATTGCCAATCCGGTTTTTCCATGAGCCGATGCGCGGCATGAACGCCGTTCAGATCGCGGGAGGCGGCATGGGCCAAGAGGCCGACCCGGGTTTTGGGCCGACCATGGGGCAGGGGAATCGCCGGGCGGGCAAGCAGTACGTCCAGTCCGAACATGGTTATCGTTTGGAGAGGGCCTTGATCAGGAGTTCGTCGGGGGTCATGTCAGGGTTGTTTTTATCCGGCACCTTGTCGATGAGGGCGCGGGCTTCCTGTTGTTTGAAGCCCAGTTCCACCAAGGCGAGGATGGTGTCCCGCACGCGGGTGTTGACGGGGGCGGATTCGTCGGAGGAGAGTTCCATGACCTCGGTTTTGCTGAGTTTGTCGCGCAGGTCGACGACCAGGCGTTCGGCGGTTTTTTTGCCAATGCCGGAGATGCTGCTCAGGCGTTTGACATCCCCTTCCACGATCGCGGTTTTGAGTTCCCGGAGGCTCATGCCGCTCAAGACCATGAGGGCAAGTTTGGGGCCGATGCCGGACACTTGGATGAGTCGGGTGTACATTTCCCGTTCGCCGGCGGCGGCAAAGCCGTAGAGGGTCATGTCATCTTCGCGGATGGCCAGATGGGTGAGAATTTTCGCGGGTTTGCCCGGAGCGGGCAGGGCGTCGTATGAGCTGACGGGGATTAACAGCCGAAAGGCCATGCCTCCGCATTGGAGGATGACGTGTGTGGGGTGTTTTTCAATCAGGGTGCCTTCGAGATATTCGATCATGTGGGTAGCTTAGCTGCGCCGCACATGTCCGTCCAGCCAATGTTGCAAGACATTTTGGGGGGCGGGGCCTGTCCAGCGGGCCACTTCGGTGCCGTTGTGCAGCAAAACCAGGGCGGGAATACCGGTGATGCCGTAAAAATCGGCGGTGGCCCGGGTTTCATCGACGTTCATGGTCATGAAAGTGATGCGTCCGGCATTGTCTGTGGCCAGGGCGTTGAAGGTGGGTTTGAGCTGAAGGCAGGGACCGCACCACGGTGCCCAAAAATCGACCAAGACCCATTCGCCGCCGTTGGCGACTTCACTGCGAAAAGTGGCGTCCGAGGCTTGCACGATCAGGGGATTCATGTCCGCCACATCGAAGCGGGGCCGACGGAAATGTTGAATGGCGAAGAGGGAAGTGATCGCCAAGGCGAGAAAAGTCATGTTTTTCATCATGCTTTTGTGTCGGGGCGGGTTCTTGAAAACTTACAGAAATCAGTCTACAAGTTCGAAATAGCCTTCTTCCGGCACATCGCCGTCCAAAAGTCGGGCCTGGGCGCGGTTGTCTTCCACGGAAATGACTTCCAGCAGGGCGGAAATTCGGCCGCGTGAGAGAATGGTTTCTTCTTGGGTCGCGGGGTTGATCAGAATTTCCGGGGGCGTGCGCATGAACAGGCGTTGGCCGACGGTGACTCCTTTTTTCTCGCCGAGATGCAAAATCACGATGTCGTCGGTTTGTTCGATGAGGGTGATTTCATCGAAAGATTGTTGCGGGGCCACGGGCGCCGCGGCTTCGGGTTGCCGGGACGCTTCCAGTTGCCTGGGTTGTTGTGTGGGGCGTCGGGGAACCGGGGCTGACGTGGGGCGAGCGGGGGTGGATTCCGGTTGGGGGGGCGCGGGCGCCATTTGCAGGAGCGGGGTCACGAAATGGCGATCCGCGGCCTGGATCAACTCCTGAAAGCGGGGGTCTCCCTCGTCCATCTCAAAGCCGCTTTCGCGGAGATTTACGGAGAGGGGGGCACGGCCATCATATAGAAGTTCTCCGGTGGATTCGCGCACCACGACCACGCGGTACATTTCGGTATCTGCGCTTTCGCCGTCATCATAGGCGATCCACCCGGAGGTGTCATGCGGGTTGAGCAGGAGAAAGCGGACCCTGGAGGGTCGGTCGGGAGGCACCGACCTTTGGCCCTGGGGTCGTTGCGACAAGGGCCGTTCATTCGGCACGGAAGTGCATCCCGAAAATCCCAGCAGGATTCCGGAGGCGAGCATTGTGATTCGGCAAGCGGCATTCATCAACTTTTGAACACTTTCAAAAAGTGCCTGGAAAAAAGCTTGGCGCGAAAATCAGGAGTTTTCCGATTTTGCGGCGGCTTTCTTGCGCTTGAGTTGACGTTTGCGAGCTTTGCGTTTGACGATTTTGCGTAGTTGTTGTCCCATAGTGCCGTCGTCTCTGCCACAAAGCGTTCGATTCTGCAATCTCCAAATCATTTAAAATTGCAGAGGCATACACTTTGGCGGAATTCTTGCCCGGAATTGCCCCCTTCGCCCCCTGCCAATGCGGCGATGGGCGCTCCTGATGCCCGGAATGGGCGGAAACATATATGGTCAAGGCCAACGACGGGGCCGCAGGAGTGGATGGGATTGGTGTGGACGAACTGAGCTTACATATCAAAACCCACTGGCACACGATCGAAAAGAGGATCGGGCAGGAACCTTTCAGTCGTGACTCCTCCGGCCCGTCACCATCCCGAAAGCGGGAAGAAATGAGCAGGAACTGAACATCCCGATTACCCAAGACCGCCTGATTCAACAAACCCCGTGTGGGGGGCGGCTGCAGGTGGGAGACGATGGGGAATCCGACACTTTGTTTCAATCCGCGCCCCCGCGTGGGGGGCGGCCGACCATGGATGAATTCACAACGGAACTCGAGGTTTCAATCCGCGCCCCCGCGTGGGGGGCGACTTTGCGGTAGAGTAACGGACCTTTTGCCCAAACAGTTTCAATCCGCGCCCCCGCGTGGGGGGCGACCCACCGCATCAAAGGCCTTGCGTCACGACTGAGTTTCAATCCGCGCCCCCGCGTGGGGGGCGACTTCGTCGGACTGTCGAACCACTCGATCCGTGCCGTTTCAATCCGCGCCCCCGCGTGGGGGGCGACGCATGGCGGGCTGGCCGCTGTCGCCGTTGGTGGGTTTCAATCCGCGCCCCCGCGTGGGGGGCGACGCCGAAGCCATCGGAGCCGAGGCCAACGACGAGTTTCAATCCGCGCCCCCGCGTGGGGGGCGACATCATGTCGTGGGTTGTGGCGGGCAGGGCCTGGTTTCAATCCGCGCCCCCGCGTGGGGGGCGACCCTGCCGTGCCGCCGCCCATCCCAGCCAATCCGTTTCAATCCGCGCCCCCGCGTGGGGGGCGACGGAGCAACGCGGCAGGGATTGGGGCGGAGTGGGTTTCAATCCGCGCCCCCGCGTGGGGGGCGACCAAGTATGACGCGGCGGGACGGAGTTCGAAAAGTTTCAATCCGCGCCCCCGCGTGGGGGGCGACAATCAAAAAAATAACAACCCCCGTGGGGTCATAGTTTCAATCCGCGCCCCCGCGTGGGGGGCGACGTCCCCGGAAACCCCTTCAAGCTTCCGTCCGCGTTTCAATCCGCGCCCCCGCGTGGGGGGCGACTCGCATGTTGCAAAATCGTTTGCGCGGCGAAATGTTTCAATCCGCGCCCCCGCGTGGGGGGCGACAGCTGATGATTGTACTCCCCGTCGTCCTCCCTCGTTTCAATCCGCGCCCCCGCGTGGGGGGCGACGAGGTGGAAGCCAAATGGATTGCGGAGCGGCTGTTTCAATCCGCGCCCCCGCGTGGGGGGCGACGGCAATGACGGGCGGTTTCTTGAGGTGGAATTGTTTCAATCCGCGCCCCCGCGTGGGGGGCGACACAACTCCAGTTTGTCCGCCACCGACCCCGCCGTTTCAATCCGCGCCCCCGCGTGGGGGGCGACGCGATGTTGGACCGGGGGTTTTTGACCGTCCCGCGTTTCAATCCGCGCCCCCGCGTGGGGGGCGACGGATGGTTTGTGCATTTGCACAAGGCGAAGGGGTTTCAATCCGCGCCCCCGCGTGGGGGGCGACTTGCGCATGAGTGATCAAACCCACAAATGCCCGGTTTCAATCCGCGCCCCCGCGTGGGGGGCGACGATTTTGGGATCACGCGCATGCAGCAATGCTGGTTTCAATCCGCGCCCCCGCGTGGGGGGCGACATGCGCGGTGCTTTGCATCGGGGCGGCGCTTGTGTTTCAATCCGCGCCCCCGCGTGGGGGGCGACCACGGCGCTTTTAACAACATGGTTCCGTTTTTGTTTCAATCCGCGCCCCCGCGTGGGGGGCGACACGCCAGCGACCGCCCCCATCCATAGCCAGCATGTTTCAATCCGCGCCCCCGCGTGGGGGGCGACTGGCGCGGAAACCTTTCCGGGGGTCGGTGGCGGTTTCAATCCGCGCCCCCGCGTGGGGGGCGACTTTGGGCGGGGCAGGCCCCGCCCGTACGGAGATGTTTCAATCCGCGCCCCCGCGTGGGGGGCGACAAGCCAGGCCTCGATCAGCGAGGCGTATGCGTGTTTCAATCCGCGCCCCCGCGTGGGGGGCGACGATCCGCGTGGCGCACGGCTTTGCGCGCCTGGGTTTCAATCCGCGCCCCCGCGTGGGGGGCGACATGTAAGAACATACGCTTATTGCGTATGTTTGTGTTTCAATCCGCGCCCCCGCGTGGGGGGCGACTCCCACGAGCTGCTCTTCGGTGCTGCTTCCCTGGGTTTCAATCCGCGCCCCCGCGTGGGGGGCGACAAGAAATACGCGAAGCCATTGCCCAGGTCCGCGTTTCAATCCGCGCCCCCGCGTGGGGGGCGACGGAGAAAAATCAAGATGCAGAACAACGACGGAGTTTCAATCCGCGCCCCCGCGTGGGGGGCGACAGGGCCTGATCGACCACTTCAACCCGGCGAACAAGTTTCAATCCGCGCCCCCGCGTGGGGGGCGACCCCCATACCTATATAGAGCTACCCTTAGAGGTAGTTTCAATCCGCGCCCCCGCGTGGGGGGCGACGAAGATTACGGCGGCCTTGAAGGCGTAGCTGTTGTTTCAATCCGCGCCCCCGCGTGGGGGGCGACACGTTGACGAGGTGACGCAGTTTATTGTAGACGTTTCAATCCGCGCCCCCGCGTGGGGGGCGACTCCGGTATCCAGGCATCCCGGCCCGTAGGCCGTGTTTCAATCCGCGCCCCCGCGTGGGGGGCGACGATCCACTCCTGTTTGCGGAGATTATTCACATCGTTTCAATCCGCGCCCCCGCGTGGGGGGCGACCAGCCTGCGGACAAATCATCCGCACCGTACTGGTTTCAATCCGCGCCCCCGCGTGGGGGGCGACCTGGGTTCCATCGCGGGCGATTATCTCACCCTTGTTTCAATCCGCGCCCCCGCGTGGGGGGCGACTCGTAGGGCAGCAGCACGGCGGAGCCGTCGATGTTTCAATCCGCGCCCCCGCGTGGGGGGCGACCAAATCCGTCCGGACGAAGCCTACATCTATGTCGTTTCAATCCGCGCCCCCGCGTGGGGGGCGACTTGATGGTGTTCCACCCGGACTGGCATGTCGCGGGTTTCAATCCGCGCCCCCGCGTGGGGGGCGACTTGAACTTTTGGAGATGTGCCGCAAGGCGCGGTTGTTTCAATCCGCGCCCCCGCGTGGGGGGCGACCTTTCCAAGAAGCGGTGGCGTTGATGGACATCGTTTCAATCCGCGCCCCCGCGTGGGGGGCGACCGTCGTGTACTCTGGCTTTGTATGCGGTGAGCGGTTTCAATCCGCGCCCCCGCGTGGGGGGCGACGAATTCTTGGCGGATGATTTCAGGCGCTGCCTGTTTCAATCCGCGCCCCCGCGTGGGGGGCGACGCCGGGGTTGGTCCGGGCCATGCGGGCCTCCTGGTTTCAATCCGCGCCCCCGCGTGGGGGGCGACTCCTGGAATCGGAAATCATCGACGGCGTAGAGGTTTCAATCCGCGCCCCCGCGTGGGGGGCGACATTCGTCCAGGATCCAAGCCACCTGATAGGGGAGGTTTCAATCCGCGCCCCCGCGTGGGGGGCGACGTTCGGCGCCTCGCCCTACGTGATCCGCCCCAAGTTTCAATCCGCGCCCCCGCGTGGGGGGCGACCTCCTCGACCGGCTGAGCCTGGACCACGGCTGGGTTTCAATCCGCGCCCCCGCGTGGGGGGCGACTCGCCGTATGGGCTGACGTGATAACTACGTTTGTTTCAATCCGCGCCCCCGCGTGGGGGGCGACGCTGCTGGATATCCTGGTGGGGGTGCCGTTTTGTTTCAATCCGCGCCCCCGCGTGGGGGGCGACGTGTCATGTCGATCAACGCCGACGCTCAACTAGTTTCAATCCGCGCCCCCGCGTGGGGGGCGACTGCCCGCTGACAACGTCGTTACCCACCTGGAAAGTTTCAATCCGCGCCCCCGCGTGGGGGGCGACAAACTCCCCTAAGTTGATTGCGGCCTGGGACGCGTTTCAATCCGCGCCCCCGCGTGGGGGGCGACGCGCAAGCGCGTGGGTCTCCAAAACCAAAATAAGTTTCAATCCGCGCCCCCGCGTGGGGGGCGACGCTCTCTTCGTAACATGTTGAGTGCGAATGCGCAAAGCTTTTCATTTCGCGAACCCGGTTCGTTTTTGGGGTTCGTTGAATTGTCAAAGAACGGTGGAATCTATAAACCCCAGAAAACCAAGGGTTTTTGCTTTTCGCGAACCTGCCGGGGTTTTTGTGAGCGCCAGGGGTTCGCGTCCGCTTTTTTTCGGCGAAATTCGACTGGTGTTCAGCTTTGATGATCAATTAGATGATTAGGGAGTCGGATTCAAGGTTTGGCGTATCTTTTGCGCCGTGATGCTCCGTTTTCTTTTCCCAATTCGACCCCAAAAAATAAAAGCGCAGGCTGTCCACCTCGTCATCGAAAATATCGAGCAAGCGGTTTTTGAAGGTGACCCATTGGGCGGGGTTCACGATGCACTCGAATACGGAGTATTGTACCCGGGTGCCGTAGTCTTCGCAGGCTTTCGCCACGCGGCGGAGTCGGCGTTGTCCGCGCTTGTCCATGGTGTTCACATCGTAGCTGACCAGTACCATCATGGGGAGGGTTCCTTTATTTCCAAAGAAAGGGCGGATAATCGTCGAGTTCTCCGCGCAGGTGGCGGCTGAGCAGGGTGGCCTGCACATGGGGGATGAGGCCCATTTTGATTTTTTCGCCGATGAAGGGATGCACGATATCTTCTTGTTTGCGTTGCTGCCAGGCGTCGAGGACGATTTTACGTCCCTTGTCGTTCAGCCAGACGGCGCCGGATTCCTGCAACTCGAAATGGCCGGCGTGGATTTGCTTGCGGTTGATGAGGGAGAGGGTCAGACGGTCCGCGAACATGGCCCGCAACTCCTCCATGAGGTCCAGGGCCAAGCTCATGCGTCCGGGTCGGTCGGTGTGCAGAAAGCCCACGGCAGGATCGAGACCGACGGCCTGCAGGGCGCCGGAACAGTCGTGCATGAGCAGGGTGTAGTAGAAAGACAGCAGACAGTTCACGGGGTCGGTGGGCGGACGTCGGTTGCGGTCGGTAAAGCTGAAGCTTTCCGCTTGTTGGGTGATGAGGTGGTTGAAACAGGAAAAATACAATTTCGCGGCGTCGCCCTCCTTGCCGCGCAGCGATTCCATATCGGTCACACGGGCCAGCGAAAGCAGGGTGTGGCGAAGTTTTTCGGAGGCGAGGGACAGGGCGTCCCCGTCTCCGGTTTCGTCCCGTCGTCCCCGCAGAAGCACCTGCCGGGCATTGGAAATCTTGCCAAAGACCATGTTGCGGGCGAGATGAAAGGATTGGTCGGTCTGATCGGCCGCGCGGTATTGCTGACGGCGCAGCAGCACGTTGCCGCTCACGGGACCGCGGACGGTGGCGAGGAATTTGCCGTATTGGTTCAAAAAAGAGATGGCCACATTGTTTTCCGCGCAAAAAGCCATGAGAAACGGACTGCACAGCACGTTCCCGAAGCCGACGACCGCCTCGAGGTTATGAATGGGAGCCCGGAATTTGTCTTCTTTTTCGATGCGGACCACCAGGCTGAGCCCTTCCTTATGCAGATACGCGCCCTGGGTGGTGATGTAGAGGGTGTTCAGGAGCTTTTTCATTCCGTCAATTCCTTTTGGGCGCGCGCGAGATAGGCGGACGCTGATTTGTTCAGGCGCTTGGGATTGCAAAGATCGATCAGCGAACAGGCGTCGCAGCGTTTGGATTGGTAGTCCATGATCGGGGTGATGCCGCCGCCCATGATTTCCTGCATGGACGCGGCGGCTTTGCGGGTGATTTCCCGCAGGGGTTCATCCAGAATGACTTCCTGTCGTTTGCGGATTTTGTGATAGAAAATGGCCCCAATGGGAATGGAGCAGTCGTTCATTTCCTCCAGACACATGGCTTGGGCGCAGAGTTGCACCGAATCGGCCAGGTGTTCCTTGGGTTTACCCCGCTTGTACTCGATGGGCAGGATGCGTTCCGATCCGTCGGGCTGTCGTTCGAACTCCACCACGTCGCAAACCCCGGTGAGTCCAAGTTGGTAGGATTTCACCGTCAGTCCCCGGATGATCCGCAAATTCCGGCGCGTTTCCGTGCCGACCTCGTGGGCGCGCTCATGGACCACCCGCCCTTCGGCGGTGAAACGGTTTTCGGTCCACATCTGCTCCAGATGAATCAGGGCGTATTGCCGGGGGCAGTAGATCCAGTGTTGGATACCGGAGAGCAGGAGAAGTTGTTCGTCGGAATACATCGGACTTCAGGCATGGATGGTGTCCACGTGTAAGGCCGGAAACAGCGTTTCGGGAGGGCTTCCGGTCACTTGCAACCACAGGGAGTCGGCACAAAGGTCCACCTCGCCGGGCCAAACCAGGGAACGGCCTCGCTCGCCAATTTCAACTCGTTTGAAATAAGCGGGATCGTTCCAAGATTCGAAAACGCCGGTGCGGGGCTCGTCGGAAAAATCCAATTCGCCTTCCACGCCGTCGTCAAAACGGAGGCGCAGATGGAGATGGGACGGGATCTGGATGTCGGTGATATGCTTCATGATGAAACTATACGCTGATAGCGGGTCTTAGACAAGCGGGGAACTGCAAGATGATTTTCCGATGATCGGAGAACGGAAACCGCATCCTTCCGAACATCGGAAACGTGATGGTTTACAGCCGTTCGATGATTTCGATGCCGTCCGGGATCGCCTCACGGTCGATGGTGACGGTGTAGTCTGAGAAGGCGCGGGGGGGATTTCCATTCTGTTGAATCGGAGTATCAGAAACCGTCCAATTCCTGGGGAATGAGTCCCTCCAAATTAGACAAGGTGTAGGTACCGTCCGGTTTTACAGAAAGAGAGCGGTGGACCTTGGCCGAGGAATAATCTCCTGACGGACAACTGTGCTTCCACCAGATGACTTTTTTCACTTCCATTGTCCCATCAGGCCGAGCTGATGAGGCATCGTTCTCGAACAGTGACGTAAGGACCGACTTGATTTTGTCGGCATCCTCGTCCGTAAAGCCTGTTCCCGTCTCGTCGGAGGCGAGTTGAGCATTGATGCTGCCCTTGAATACATAGATGCCCCGGTCCACACGATGTTTCATGCCCATGGTGTCCGAGCCGCGTTTTCCGCCTTTGGAATCTTCGAGGTTTGTGCTTTTCGTGATCTGGTTACTACTCACCGAAACCGGTTCCAAGCTGAAAGCCGACTGTACGGTTACCGGGCCACGAACAGGAATCGAAACCCCATCGCCCGAAGATTTTCCTTTGAAAGGGAAAATTTGACCGAACGCACGGACATCGAACCATTTAGAGCAAGCATCCTTTTTGAAGGTTTCTTTTTTGGTGTCGAGTCCAGATGCGTCGATGCGGCCCTTGATGCTTTTGCAGTCGTCCACGCTGTTGTCGTCGGATTGGACAAGAATGTTCTCGTCCTTTTGCATCAATCGATTCCTGATTTTCCGTTTGATGCAAACGTCGGAAATCTCACCGAGACCTTCGTAATTCGTCCTGGGGCGATTTCCGTTTAGAGGGTCTCCATTGGGGTTCGCGTTGATCACGCTCAGGATCACGGCGAAGTCATATTTGTGTTTGATGCTCATAGTTCTTCCTTCTCATGGATTGTGTCTTGATTTGTTTCGTCATTTCTTTTATTTCGCATGGCAGTCCGTTGGTTGTGATAGCCGAGTAAAAACTCACCCGTCAAAGGTGTATCATTCTCAAAGTCTTCAGCGGCGAAGAGTTCCATCGTTTCCTCAAGGTCTTGCTTCAGCCATGCCAGAAGCCAGGGTTTATCCCTCAACAAACGGTGTTCATAAGGTGTGAGTTGCAATTCGATGGTCCTCCAGGTTGAGAGAGGGCGATCCGCGAACCGTTGCATGAGTCGTGATGCATTGGTGGGGCGATTTTCGCCTTTGCCATGCGTGGCTTGTTCAAGCACATCCGCATAGGCCAGTAGTCGGCCATACAAGTACGACCTTGATTTTCTTGTTCGATCCAGTGACATACCGTGATCCACTCCTTGTTGTTCGATTTGTGATTTCCGAAAAAGTGCGCAGGCGATTCCCAGTGCCTTTTCACATTCCCATGTACCTCCGCCTTTTTTTGAGGTTGCTATCCAGACAATCGCACTGCGGCGGCAAGAATTTACGAGATCCTGAGGCACAGGCATGCCATCAACAATACACGGGAGAAGACGGAGGTAAGTGGCTGCAAGTTGCTTTGGATCAAGCTCTATTTCGACTTGGGTGCTTCCTTCTCGAAATCTTCTGCATCCATGAGCGCACTGCGCAATGTCTTTTGGAGCGGGTGCACCAATGAATTTTCGATCTTTCCCAAAATTCTGAGGCCATGCCGCCTGGAAATGCCAGCGATTCAAGCGATCCAGAAATTCACCAAGCCCCAAATGTCGAAAATACGTGATGCAAATTCTGCCGGAAGTTGCAGAATCCAGAGCAAGTATACAAACATTTTCCTCATTTCCGATGTCCGCTCGATATCCACCGATTACCTTTTTCAATTTTTCGGCGAATTCCTGACCAGTCTCCACATGTAAAACAGTTTGCTCAACACTCTCACCTCCGAAGAATTTATCTGAAGCCGACCAAATGTCTGGAAGCGCTTTATCACGAGTTGACCATGAGACTATCGCCTGGTTACCATCTCTGCGACCTTGCTTTGCGATAAGCCACCGTAACGCACTGTGTGCTTTCTGCGAAGCCACGAAACTCAACCCACATACTTGATTGCCAGAGTTATCAGTGAAACGACCGCGGAAAGTATACCCAGTTGAGTCGTTGGATGAAATAATCTTTGCGCCATCACCAGGATACCGTATAAATCTAGGGTGCTGTTCTGCCAAGCGGGTAAATTTGCCTGTCAAAAAGCAGAAACCCTCATTGTTAGTCTGCTCATTTTCAAAACGTTCCCAGCTTTTCCAAAGATCAGGTTCGGAAAATGCACGGTCTTCCAACATGTCTGGAGAAGCTATCCTCCATCGGACAAATGCGTCCCACGGCTTGTTGGAAGCATTTGTCACTTTGTAAATTTCTGGGGTATCATTTTTGTCTCCATTCCATTTGCTTGGTATGAATCCGTCGGCGCCAACTGGAAAAACTCCAACATCACATAGGCTCTTCATCACACAACAGCGAATGGATTTAAGGTAGGTCTCAATAGCATTAACGAACGGATGTGAATATTGGGATTGAGCCCATCTCTCCAATAACTGCAAATAATTTTGATGATAATCTTTGTTTTTTTTGGGTTTCTCCCCGGTCATGGTGTAAAAATCCGCAGCAACATATTGAAGCTTGTCTGATAGAGGGTGAGCAGCAACATTCGCTGTTCTTCCCGTCGACTTTTCCGTACACGGTATTGGGACGACCATGGGGGAAACGGACGCATTGATAAACTTTCCATCCGCCGTGATTGAAATTTCGATTTGAGTTTTCTGGGGGATATGGGCAACCGGAACGAGCGGGGTTGGGTCGTCTAGATTGCCCACCCTGTCCGAGCAGTTTTCATAGGTTTCGTAGAGTGCCTGCAACCAGTTCATTGTACCAGTCCTTTTTCTTTTAGACCGACCGATTTCGGTGGATGAGGGTTCATTTCTCTGACAAAGTTACGTAAGATGCTGTCATGGTCTGGTCTTGGAAACTCCAGCACGCCATCCCTCAAAACTGCTCGCCAGAATCGAGCGTGTAACTCAGGTTTTCCGATCATATCCGGGTAGTCAAAACCATGGAACATCAGCCCATATGCGACTTCCCCGCCATCATCATAGGCCCCAGCTTCCTGACCAAATTCGCATGGCTCCACATAACCCTGGCACTCCCGCGTTCCAAGAAAAATGTCTCTTCGCCCTCCTTTGTCCAGCATTCTCTTCGCGACAGCCCAATGCTTGTTTTCATTCCTGTCATCTTCCAGATCTGGGCGATTCAGATTCCACTCGAAGTGAGCCTCCACTTGGTAGCGAACTTTCGCCAAGTAGGTGTAGGTAGCCAAAGAATTAAAAGGGGCTTCATTCTTGTTTGGATCTTTTTTAGAAGGATACACTCCATGTAATTGAATTGGTTTCACGTTTTTAGCTTCTGTTCGAATGGGATTCATAACGCGAACTCTGTCCACAATCCAGATAAACGCCGGTTTCCAGTAGATGGACTCCGTGATTCCTTTCAATGCCTCATAGGTCGGGAGGTGGTAGGAACATTTCTCACCACCAACCCTAGTAAGCGGGTCGGTAAATAATGCGTATGGAGCGTAAACCTCATACGAGATGCTGTTGCGGTGGCGTGTAGTTGTCATTATATGGTCATCAGCTCCAATTTTGAAAGGGCGTCGGCCGTGACGCCCAGGTAATCCGAGTCATAGTGCCTTTCATCCAGATAGTAAACTCCAGAATCGGGACAAATTTCATTCAATGCGCCCTTTTCACCAAGCTGCCTTACCAAATTTGGAAAGACGTTGACTGTGTAAGACTGCGCCTCTCGCAGTAGTCGAATCTGATAAGGAAGGGGCACATCATCACGTGGTAAAACGGATGAAAGTTCACCGATAAGGTCTTTACCTCGTTGATATGGCACTAACACACCTTGTGTCGGCGCATTAATCACGTTGAAGGACCTCGCTGCTGTTGAGAACCCCTGCAGGAGTATCATTTCTTTTGTTTCAATGTCACCTTTGATAGCAGCTGTAGCACGTCCAGCTTGATTGAGTGATAGCAGGTCGATTAAACTTGTGTCCTTCTCTAGTGGAGGGTCGCCCCGTCCCGCTTTCATCTGGTAGAGCATTTCATTGGCACGTTCGTGGAAGTGATACTGGTAATAACGGTTCATCGCGGCGCGGGAAAGTAGGTCGCCACCTAGTGATTCCGGAAAATCACGGTACTCCTGCAACACGCGGCGCGTGTGCGTCTGACTCTGTTGGATTTCACGAAGTGGGCCTTCAAGGCTTTCAAAACGGAAATTTATCACATATACGTCACCTGAGTCACGCTGGTTATTCCGATTACAGCGTCCACCTGCTTGAACGATGGAATCCAATCCAGCCAAAGATCGTATTACACATGCGAAATCCAAATCGACACCAGCTTCGATAAGTTGTGTGCTTATACATACAACTGGGGTTAGGGGATTCATGGTCAGTTTTTCCAGACTACTAATAACGTCTCGGCGGTGTTCCGGACACATGGATGTACTCAGATGCAAAACCTTCAAGCCCGGCAGTTCCAACTCCCCCCGGAATGCATCGAACAGCTTGAGCGCAGCCGCTTTGGTATTGCAAACAACAAGCAAACTACCCGTTTGTTTGAGCTTTTTTCCGCCAAACTCCACGACTTCCCCAACCGTCCAGCCCTCTTGGCGTGTTTCGTCACGGATATGGGTTCGTTTCAATTTTTGAGCCAAGTCGTCCGGACACGGTATCACAGGAAAAGCGTTCTGAAAGCAAAGTGCGCCATAACGCCGATCTACTCTGTCCAGCGATGGCATTGTCGCCGTACATAGCATGACTGTTCCTTTCAATTGACGCGTGATGAATTCCACGGCATTATTGAAAGCATGAATCATGTTCACAGGCAAGGCTTGAACCTCATCGAAAATGATCACAGAATTTGCAAGTTGGTGCATTCTTCTCGCTGTCGTTGTACCAGCCGCGAATAGTGCATTCAAAAACTGGACGGAGGTTGTAAACACCACGGGCGCGTCCCAGTTCTCCGATAAAACCCTATTTTTCCAAGTGTCGCGTTCAATGGCGAGGTTTGAATGGTGTTCGAGGACGGCCTCTTCTCCAAGAATTGCTCGAACTCTTTTCGCGTTTTGGTCAATGATTGTTGTGTAAGGCACCACGTAAATAATCCGCTCGCATCGGAATTCCGTATGGTCACGCGCACGCGTCAAAGCAAATCGTAGAGATGCCAGAGTTTTCCCTCCCCCTGTCGGTACCTCTAACAAATAGAGCATTTCGGGTCTTGTGGCTGCCTCTCGGCAATGGCTACTTATCTGATTTCGCAGAACGGACAATGTATCGGTGTTTTCCTTCCATTGGGCAAGTTCCGTCTCTAGGCGATCTGTGAGTAAGTTCCAATCTGGGTTTTCACTCGTTGATCTGAAGTCTTTTGTTGTTTTGTTTTCAAAATTTGCGGTACTTAGCCTGTCGGCATCTAGTAGACAACTGAAAATAAAACGGGCCAGTAGTCCGCACTGAAAGGCTTGGCAAATGTGAGGCAGTTCAGGCTTTCTGATTTCGTATAGAAGCGTCTCGAATGCTTTCATGGTTCTTTCGTCAGCCAGTAGCTGTCGAATTTCATTTAGGATGCTTTGATCAATTTTCGCCAAAACTTCATTCAAATGCGTGGAAACTTCAGGGCGGTTTAATCGCCTTTTGAATGGAGAGAACCCATCCAATGAGAGGAAATCCAACAACCCCGTTCTACTGTGATGAGACATTACTGCCACCGACAGTACTTGCGCCATCACTTTCGAAATGTCAGTATTTCGTGAATACTGTTTCCAAATCAACTGCGCACCGGAAGTTGAATGATCGATTTTCCCTTTTTTTGCCAAAGCATCGCGTAGTCCCTCTTCCCCTGTCAGCCCGGTCGCACCACGAATATATTCGTCAAACTCAGAGGAGTATTTGCCAATATCATGGACAAGTCCCAATAAACGGCCCACCTGCTCCAACCCTAGCACAGCACAGAATTTTTCCGAAAACTCTCCCGTTTCCCGAAGATGTTCCTCCAAGGTCTGTATACAACCGTCTGATTTTCTCACATGTGCAATCATGTTATTTTTTCTTTGTCTCTACAATTGTATTTGGATGTTTAATTTCATTTTTTCTCATTTTTTTCGCGTTCGAAGGGTTTGTCAGCGCAGTCGGACAGGACTCCGAGGAGCAGATCCGGTTTGAGGACGGAGCGGATTTCGATCTTCCCTTCTTTCTCGACGAACTGGAGACTCTGTTCCTGCTGGGGATTCTTGGATTTCTTTCTCTCTTTTCTGACTTCGCGCACCATTTCGACGATGTCATCATCGCTGATGTCTCTTTCTTCCTCGGGAACGTCCGGGATGGAATCCAGATGGTCGAGGACAGCTTGTATTGGGGTCTTTGGCTTGTTTTCCATAAAGTCTCCAAGGTTGTGATATTCATTTCGTTCTTCATTCATCTGTCCGGCGTGGGTTTGATTTTTGGCTCTATCATACCAGACGGGAGTGCCAAAATGTGGCACTCTGGAAAAAAAGTTCGTTTTTTTCGCTCCATGATCTTGACCGCCTTCTTTGCAAATAGCTCGCCGGATTCAATGGCTGAGTTTTCGTACCATGGCTTTGACCTCTTCTTGGTAGCGGGTTTTGAGTGCCGGGGGGGCGAGGATGTCGGCGTCGCGGCCCATGGAGAGGATCCATTGGAGGATGTCGTAGAAGGGTCGGTCGCCGGCGGCGCTGATGGGGAAAGAAATCTCGAATCCGTCGGCGCGGGGTTTGACGCGTTGTTGGGGATGAAATTGTCTGTCGGCCAGCAGGCGGGCCATGTCCCCCCCAATTTGAAGGCGCAGGGTTACGAGGTCTTCCTGGGATGCGAAATTTCCGAAACTGGATCGGATGATTTCGGCGGCGTTGAAGGATGGATCGCGTTCGAATCGTCTTTCGAGTTTTTGCGCGTCCTGAACCCGATGAAGCTGGAACTGGCAAATGCGTTTGCGGTCATGATCCCGGGCAAAAAGGTACCAATCGCCGCGCATGTTGAGGATGTGATGCGGGTCCACGTTTCGTCCCCGGGTTTTCGCGGAGCGGTGGCTGTGATATTGGATGTGGACCACGCGCTGTTCGCGGATGGCGGCGAGCAAGGTGTTCCAGACTTCTTCACGAACGTCCAGGACGGGTAGGGGCGCGAAACTCAGGTGGGTGGCGTCGGTGTGATCGGGATGCACGGAAATGCGTTCGCTCAGGTCATCGGCGATTTTCTCGAAAATTTTCCGCAGGGAATTTTCCACCGGGGTTCCCCGGTATTGGGCCATGGCTTGGCGGGCGATGAGGAGACTGAACAATTCGCCTTCGGTGACCATGACCCTGGGCAAAAACCAGGCGCTGTCGGTGAGGTGATATCCCCGGTGTTCATGGCTGTAGGCCAGGGGGCATTGAAAACGGTCGCGCAGAAAGTCCAGGGTGCGTTGAACGGTGCGGGTGCTGACCTCGAGCGTCCGGGCCATGTCCAGACGGCTTGGAAACCGTTCCTTTTTCAGGTAATCGACCAATGCGTGGGCGCGTTCAAGTTCCCGTAACCCCGATGAAACCGGCTCGTTTGCATTCATGCCCAAGGTGTTGGGCTGAATTCAGGGGAAATGCAATGCCAAAGTGGATGCCTT
>JAFIGC010000114.1 GCA_020831635.1 Verrucomicrobiota bacterium
TAATTATGTATAGCTTATGCCTATGGATGGTCGAATAAATCGACAGGCCCTAAAGGCGGGACTACCGCAATTATCCGCACGGAAATTTCGTGGCCGCTTTCCGGTTTCGTTCCTCCGAGCGTGAGCAGGGGAGATGTCATGTATCCGTTGTCGGGTTCACGGATGTATTCGAGGAACGTTTTCGTCCCATCTTGATCGGTGTTATCGGCGGCAATGAGGCAGCCCGGTTTCATTTGGGGTTCGAGCGCCTTGAGGACATCCAGATACATGGACTTTTCGCCGTCCAGAAAAACGAAATCGACCGGACCGGGCATCGGATCTTTCAGCGTTTGCAGAGCATCCCCAATCCTGAAATCAATCAGGTCCACCAACCCCGCCTTCGTCAGGTTCTTTTTCGCGGTTTCGACTTTTTCCGGGATGAATTCCGTGGTGAGGACCTTCCCGGCCCCGTTGTCGCGTACGGCGGCGGCGAGAAAGATCGTCGAAATGCCAAAAGAGGTGCCGAATTCAACCACGGTCTGTGCACCGGTGGCGCGGATGAGTGAATACATCAGATTGCCAAAAGGCCGGTCGATGGCCATGTAGAGATCTTTGACCGCCGTGAATCGCTCCAAAGGGGTGACGGGCTTTGGTGCGCCCGGAGACGGTTTCGGGTCTTTCCAAGCCCCCGCTTGTCGCTCCGCGTCCGCGAGAAGATCATCCAATGTTTTTCGGGTGTCGGCATGATAAAGTGTGCATTTCATGAAACCTACACTATCAAATTTGAAAGACGCAACAAGCCTGTTGGTCTTAAAACTCTGCAAACGACAATTCCGCTTCGCCATTCCGTCCCGAGGCGGGGTTGCGCCAGGTTCCCTTGAGAATGCCTCCGCCCACTGCGTCGCGGGGAAAGTGGTAGTCGACATCCTTGAGCGCATTGCCGCGGCGGATGAATTCGGTTTCGGAGAAGCTCAGGGCCTCGTCCGTGAGGGTCCCCTCGATTTTGTGGAGCGCGTTCAAGCTGGTCCATTCGATGGTACCGGAGAAGGCACCGGTTTCCGGGTCGTATTCGGTCACGATCAACACACAGGGCCAGATGGTGTTGCCCTCCCGCGCCTCGCCTTTCGTGGTCCCCTTGTCGGCGAAGAAGCCCTCCAGATCGGGCGGCAAATTCTGAAGGATGCGACTCGCGCGCAGGCGGATTTCCGGATCATTGGAATGCACGAGAGGTTTCAGCAGGGAGGCGGACGCGGAACCGGCCCGGATGAGGGCGGCTTCCGCGGCTTCCCGGGTGTGAAAGTCGTTCGCGCCGAGTTCTTGAACCCATTGTTTCAGTGACTCGGGGGAGGGGTCGTCGGAAAATCCGACGAGGGGAAGCAGGAGCATCCAGGCTAACAGGCGAATGGAAACGGTCATGGTGATGACTTGTAACCCAATTGATGCCCTATGGGCAAGCCCGAAAATGGGTGACAATGGAAGTGCCGGGGGTTGCACATTTCCGCTTATCGGATAAAGAGAATCCCATGTCCGCCTCCATTTTCTCCGTGTGCCGCGAGGCTTTTCGGCGCAACCGGTTTCCGGCGCTGGTGCTCCAGTCCGCCGCCGGCATCATTTTGCTGCTCTATTTTCTCGTGCCCGCCACCCGTCCCGCCTTCGAGGGCATTGGGGCGCTGAGAAACCGTCATGGCTACCTGTTCTCCGCGATCTCCACCATGATTTTCGGTGGATTGGTCTCTTGGGTTGTGCTCTGGAACCGTGGGCGTATCCCCAAAGGCCAAGTGTGGGCGCAATTTGTGTTTTTCCTCGTGTTTTGGGCGGTACAGGGACTCATGGTGGATACCCTCTATCGCCTGCAAGGGGCATGGTTTGGGCAGGACAACGATCCCGTCACCCTCTTCAAAAAAGTCCTCCTCGACCAAGGGCCCTACAACATTCTCTACGCCACCCCGGTGTCGCTGTGTTTCTACGCATGGAAGGATGCCGGATTTTCCGTATCCCGCGCCCGGGAAAGCCTGCGGGGAAGATTCGCCCACCGCTACTGGACCATTATGGTCAGCGCTTGGATCGTCTGGATCCCTGCGGTCACCATGATCTACAGCCTGCCGGCGGAACTGCAAATCCCCCTTTTCAACCTCGTGGTCTGTTTCTTCACCCTCGTCCTCGCCTTCGTCAGCCGGGTGGAAACAGAGGAGGGAATGACGAGTGATGAATGACGAGTGGTTTGAGTGCGGAGTGGGGAGTTCGGAGTGCGGAGTGACGAGTGCGGTGGATTTGCGACGCGAAGCGTCTTTGGAGTGCGGTAGCGAGTGCAAAGAAGCTACCGCTTTGCAGAGCCGGAGCCGTATGCCGGGCCTTTTCTAAATCAGGTGAAATTTCTTTAATACTGTCACCAACAAAGTCGCAATGATTAGCAAATGCAGAATTTGCGCGAACCACAGAATATTCCCAGGCCAGAACGTCGCGAAAGCTCCTGCCCCAAGAAGCAGCAAGTTTTTCGGAATTGACCAACCAGTCCCATTGTCTACATGTTTTTTTCTTCACGCCTTAAAGGATATGGGAATGGCGCTATCTTAAAGACTATTTGCCACTTCAATATTGAATGGGATTATCCCGCCCCGTAGGGGCGAGAGCGGTTAGCCCGGGGTCAGGAGTGCGCAGGCGCTCCGCAGCCCCGGGTTATGTGCGTAACAATTTGAGGCGCCCCGAAGGGGTGCGGGCGACCGGTTTGAAAGGGTTTCGTTTGAGTCTCCTTAATTGGGCAGGTTTTCTGTATGTTCGGAATTTGCCGCCGTCTCCATGTACGACCCATTTTTCTGATTCAAGAAGACGAATGGACGTTAGACTGTTCGGCTCACGATCTTGACCAGGCATCACTGCGACCGTTCGCGCTTGGCGACACCGACGAACTCCCTCCGACCCTCAAGTTCAAGGAAGTCGATGTTCACCAACTCCCACCCCTCGGCTCCCAACTGATTGAGGTAGGCTTCAAGTGCAGCCCGATTTCTGCCCTTGAACACGCCATCGGACGGCACGTCATTCGAGTCTACAATCTTATATTCCCATTTTCTCATTTGGCTCTCTCCTTTGCTGGCTGCCCAACGACAAGTTCTTCAATCACGGTGAAGAAGAGGCCACCGGAGATGTTGGACCAGTGACAGCACTGTGGGGTTTCGTCGGTGACTTTGGTGGCCCCGCCGTGGGTGGCGGGCTCGACGCCTTCGTCGTAGTAGGCCTGTCCGAAGGGTCCTTGGCGGGCGGTGTGGGCTATTCCGGTCAGCCAGTCTTTGACGAGGTCGGCGCGTCCGATGCGCAACAGACCGAGGGCGACTTCGGCGGGCCAAGAGCCGAAGGCGCCGTTGAATTGATGGTCGGCGCGAAGTCCGCTCACCGCCGCATCGCCGTCGTGGGGGGAGAGGGCGCGTATCCATCCGGGGGTCTGCAATTCGCTTTGGAAAAAATGGACGATTTCGTCCTGAACCTTGGCGGGCAGTTCGGCGCCGATGCACATCAACACCATGCCGGTGTCCCAGCAGTGGCGGACCTCCTTGGCGCGTCCGTCCAGACGAATGCAGCGGAACCAGCCGCAGCCGTCCACGTAGAGATGTTGCAGAAGGGCGTCCCTCAAGCCGTCGGCTTCCAGATCCGCCGCCAGCGCATCGTCGTTTCGGTCCAACACCCGGTACACATCGGCCAAACGGCGCAACATCCAAACGGCGGCGGCGTTCAGGCTGGCGACGACGTGTTCGTAGGTGCTGACGCATTCGAGCAGTTCGTGCTTCGATCCGTAGTCTGCGAGTCCAAGCTTATCCACACGACGTGAACGCCAATCGAAGGCCAGATCCTCGAACACTTCCAGCAGGGTCATGTCCCCGGACGCGGTGGTGAGTTTGCGATGTAGACATTCTGCACCACGCGTTCCGCATTCCGCACTCCGCACGCCGCATTCCGCACTCCAAAGCTGCCATGCGGCGTAAAAGGCGTTGTAGATGTCCACCGTGTAGGGCCACCCGGGGCCCATGGCGTCGCCGCCGCGTCCGGTGAGAAAATTGATTTGGTTGTATTTGCGCACGTCCGCGGCGAGCGCCATTTCCAGTTGACGCCAGGTGGGCTCGGGATCGAGTTGGGCGAGGCTGCGGGCGGTCATGCTCCAGTCGTTGGGATAATAGCAGGCCTCCACGCGGCGGGGGGTGGAAATGTTGTAAAAGCTTTTGCCGCCGGCGACGCGGTGGGTGCGGCGGGCCTGCAAGAGCGAAAGCAAGGCGCTGACGGCGGCGGGGGCGAGGTCTTCGGGGACGTCCAGATCCGGCACCTGTCCGCTGAGCGGCCCGTCGGGGGCAAAGGCGCTTCGCCAGAGTTCGCGCCAATGGGCCTCGGCATCGCGGAACGCCGCGGCGGGGTCGGCCAACAGGGCTCGGGCGGGACCGATGGCACTGTCGCGGGTCTCGCCGAGGGCGAGGGCGAGATAAAGAGTGACGGATTCGCCGGGGGCGATGTCGGGAAAGGTCCAGCCCGCGTCTCCGTTGCGGTTCCAGTGGTGGGGAGCCGGGGAAAGCAGTTGAGCATTGAAGGCACGACCCGCTTCCGTCCCTTCCGGGGCGCGTTCTTGGGTAAGGAGTCCCTCGGGTAGGATTTCGGTGATTGGATCGAGTCCGGTGCTTTCCAGCAACCCCGCCAGGGTGGTGGCCACGCCGGGCACGCCCCAGTACCATTTCTCGATGCCGCGGTTCACGCAGCGTCCGGAAAGGCGCAGGCCCAGCTCCAGGGTTTGGGCGGTCGAGGCGGTATTTGTGAGGGTGATGCGCTGGAGCACGCCGTGCACGTCGGGGGGCATGCTCAGGCGGGTGGCAATCTTCCAGTCCGCGTGTTGGGCTTCGCGGTCAATGGCCCAAGGGCACCAGGCCACTGCGGTTTTCATTTGGGTGGCGGCCAGGAAGGTACCGTTGAGGGTGAGATAGGCGGTGGATTCCTCGGCGCCGGAGACGGGGGGAAACATCACGTGGCGGATGGAACAGGGGTCGGCGGCGGCCTGCAATGAGCCCAGACCATTGGTCAGACCCGGACGGGACCACTCCTCCAGAGCGGTGTGTTGAATCGGCCAACGGGAGTACCAGGACAGATCGAAAGTGGAGAGTTGCATAAAATCAAAGGTTTGGCGTTTATTTTTTTTACGGAGATCTCAAATTCAAAATACAGGATGATGCGGATTCATTTGCCGGGAATCCAGTCCCCGGAAATCATCATCAGTTTGGGGAGTTCGGGAACCCCGGTTTCATTTCGGCGGAGTTGTGCGTCCACGAGATCGACGGCGCCGGCGGCGATGCGGTCGTGTCGCTGGTTGATGCCGGGACCGATTCCGTTCATGACATTCACTCTGGCCAGCGGGATTTCCGGCAGGAAGGCTTCCAATCCGGGATAGGCCGCGATGAGCCCGTCGACCTTTTCTTTCCGGACCCAGTCCGCGATGCGCGAGGGAGACCATTCGCCTTCGTCCACAATTGGAACGGACCAGCCTTTGTGGCGATGCAGATGATGAAAAATCAAATAGCCGGAGAGAAAGGTGTATTCGACGCGATCCTCTTGCTTGAAGGGCACCGCCAGGGCAATGCGCCGGCAGTCACGGTCCCAAAGTTTTTGACAGGCGAGCAGGGTGTTGGCGTATTTGTCGCTCGAGGAACGATGCAAGGCGGGTTTGTGAATGGTGAGGCCAATGGAAGCGCATGCAAAACCGGAAAGATCCATTTGCGCGGCAAAGGAAGGGTCCAGTAGCGCCGAAAAAACAAAACCCCGAATGCCGCGGGCATGAAGAATATCGCCAAGCCGACGTGGGGAAAGTTTTCCGTCTCCCACCCAGAATTCCTCCGGGGAATACCCCAAGGCGGCGGCGCGGCTTGCAAACCCCAGCCAAGTATCCGAAGGCGGTTGTTGGCTGCGCAGGGGGTGATCGTAATCCGTGATCATGCCCAGCACCGGGCGGTCGCCGCTTTCCTTGCTTTCGCGGATCATGCCCATGACTTTGGAGACTTCGGCGTTGGGCACATAGCCCATTTCTTTGGCGAGGGCTTGAATTTTTTCCCGCATCGCCAGGGAAATCCGCGGATGGTTGCGGAGGGCCAGCGAGACCGTGGTCCGGCTCACCCCCGCCGCCTCCGCCAAATGTTTCAAACTGATGTCAAGACTCATACGGACAATCAATCCCACTCACGGAGCCTTGTAAACAATAAACTGAACCCACAACGTCCTTTGTTTCCCCGAGATCAATGCGGCAATTCGGTGCGAATCGCCTGCGCGTGGATCAACTGAATATCGTGCACCCCTTGCCAGCCCTGTGCCACGAAGGCCAGGGAGGCCCGGGTGGCGTCGTCCCGCACGGGAATGAGGGTCTCGTATATCTCCCAGTCCGAATCCTGTTCCGGCATCCGAATCCACTTGTCCATGTTCCCGGGTCTCGCCGTCCCGTCTTCAAACAAATACGTTAAGGCCACTCCGGCCACATGCCAGTTTTCATTGCCCGCAACCAAGTCCCGTCCACGCATTCTGGCGCGAATACGGATCGCGGTGGTGCCTGCCGGAAAGGAAATTTCCTGATTTCCCACGGCCAGGTTTTCGGAAGGGGCTTTTTTCTCAATGCGCAAGAATCGAATGGATTGATCTCCCTCGACGACCTCTTCCACCGACACTTTGGCCGAATGCCTTTCCAAGTGTACCGGATTGGAAATGATCCATCCCTCGGGATGTCCGTGTTCATCCAGTTCGGTAAACGCACTGTTTTTCAGTAAATTTTCGGCGGAAGCCAAAAGGGAAAGCATCAAAAAGCCGCTCAAAAGGGGAATACGCATATCGGATCTCCGGTGATTCAGGTTCCTTGTCAAATTGACACCAAGGGGAAGAAATGAAAGGGTGCATTCAGTTTACGGTAAACGTTCGAGTGGGTTGCCCCGAACAAACCAATGCGCAAAAGAAAATGTGATGAATGATGCCTCCCCCACAACCGCTTTCCAGGGCAGTCCCGCCCGCTTCGATCCCCCCGGCGAAAACTTGGGGGAAGCGGAGAAACGAATGCCCGCCCCTGCCGAACAGGACTGTTTTTGTCAGGTGATGCCGGACTTCCGAGGCATTTGGCATGGTCAACCGGCGTTTTTTCCCGAATACGGACCCAAATACGGGGGCGGCTTGGGCACCTATCCCTACCAGACCCGCCCCATGGCCGTCCACGCCCCCGAGGTCCATAAAACCTTTTTCTGCTGGGGCGGCACCACCCCGGACAGCGATCCCCGCAGCCGCACCTGGGATTTCGGACCCGGCGGACTGCTGCAAATGGTGTCCGCTTACGACCACGCGGAAAACCGGTTGCTGGATCCCGTTTGTGTGTTCGACAAGTGGTGCGCAGACCCCCACGACAATCCCGCCCTGCAGATCGATCCCGACGGCTATCTGTGGCTATTTTCTCCCTCGCACGGTGAGTGGACCACCCGTTCTTTCATCCATCGCAGCGTACGCCCCCACGACCACACCGCCTGGGAAACGGTGAGTGACGGCCCCCTCTTTGCCTATCCCCAACCCTGGATTTCGTCCAAACACGGCTGGATGATGCTGCATACCGAATATCACTGCGGACGCGGCCTGCGCATCAAACACAGTGTCGATGGACGCGCCTGGTCCGCCTCTCTCGCGCTTGCCGATTTCGGGGCCGGGCACTATCAGGTTTCCGGGTACGATCCCCGGCACGAACGCCTCGGCACCGCCTTTGATTACCATCCGCCCGAAGGCGGTCTGGACGCCCGCACCAATCTCTACTACCTGCAATCCGACGATGGCGGCCACACTTGGACCACGGCCGACGGCGGACCCCTCGCGATTCCCATTGAATCCGAGCGAAGCCCCTGTCTCGTGCACGCGGCGGAAGCCGAAGGCAAACTGGTGTATTTGCGCGATCTGAAATATACCGAAGCGGGCTGGCCGGTCATTCTCTACGTCACCAGCAAAGGATATGAACCCGGGCCGGAAAGGGGACCGCACGCGTGGAACCTCGCCCGTTGGCAACCTGGTCAAGGCTGGCGTCGGCAGGAGATTTTTGAGAGCGACAACAATTACGATCACGGCGAACTGTGGATCGGTCCCGAGGACTGGCGCATCCTCGCCCCCACCGAACCCGGCCCGCAACCTTACAATCCCGGCGGTGAAATCGCCCTCTGGATTTCGCGGGATCGGGGCGACACCTGGCGGCGCGAACGGCAAGTAACCCAAAACAGTTCCCACAATCACACCTTCTGTCGCCTGCCCCTCAACGCCCACCCCGATTTTCATGCCTTTTGGGCCGACGGCCATGCCCGCGAACCCTCCGAATCGCGACTCTATTTCTGTGATCGGGACGGACTGCGGGTGCGTAAAATGCAATGCGGAGTGGGGAGTGCGGAATGCGGAATGCAGTGCAATGCGCGGAGTGCGCCCCGGAGGGGCGAAAGCGGTTAGCCCGGGGTCAGGAGCGCGCAGGCGCTCCGCAGCCCCGGGATTTGTGCGCAAATATTTGGGCGCCCCGGAGGGGTGCGAGCGCAGAGGGGATGGATTTGCTTTGCCCTGAACTTTATCTCAAACTTTCTATCAAAACTTTGTCTTGAGCTTTGTCTCGAACTTTGTCCATAATGGTCACGACTGTACGGCTACCAAAGCCTGGCCGGGCAAAACAAAAAAAAAACCGTTTCCGAACTTCGGAAACGGTTTTTGGGGATGTTCCGAATGTCGGAACGTTTGGATTAGCCGCGACGCCGGAACAGCGCCAGGGAACCCAAGCTGATCCCGAGCAGAATCAGGGTGCTCGGCTCGGGGATCACCACCAACTGAAGACTTCCATCCTGGAAGTATGCAGAGCGTCCACCTCCAATGTCAAAGGCATTTGCAACGCCATAGTTGGCGATGTTGGCCGGACTGAAGGTGGGCAGGTTGTCGCCGGTCAACAGGGTGTAGGTGTCGTCGGCGATCATGCTCCAGTCAATCGCGCCGCCAGTGGTGGTGCGGAGGCTGGCCACGCCGAAGGAGTTGTCCAACGTAAAGCTGCCTGTCAAATCCAGGGACTGACCCGGGCTGAAGGCCAAGAAGGCCCCATCGGCCAGGCTCAGGTTGCCGGTGATGACACTGGTGCCGCCGTCGGTGCCGAGTACGGCGTCCGCAGCCACATTGACGTTTCCGGTGATGGTTTGGTTAATGAGCAACGTTCCGGCCACGACCTCAAGTCCGCCGCCAAAGGTCTTGGTGCCGCCGTTGAAGACCACCACGCCGTCGGGCGTCATGGCGGTGAGGGCGTTGCCGTCGGTCGCTCCGGTGGAGGCGATACTGGTGTAGGTGGCCATGGAATAGTCGCTGTTGATGGCGACGACCTGATCGGCGCTGGCGTTGAGGTTGCCGCTGAACTCGGTTCGTCCGTTTTCGGAGAAGAGGTTCAAGCGGTGGGCGTTAGCGTTGTTGAACGTGATATTGCTGGAGTAGCTGTTCGTGGTGCCCTCATCCTGACGTCCACCGATATAGGTCTGGTTGATAGCATTGGCGGCATTGCTTCCGCCGCTGCCGACCTCTATATTGATGTTTCGGTTAAACGTATTGGCTCCAAAACCTTCACCGAGAGCCAAGACGGTTGACTGTGCATTCGAGTTGTTGGCATTCAGGGTGTAAAGGTGGTTGGCCACGCTGTCGACATTTTCGAGGACGAAAGCGCCGTGCATGAGCGAAAATTTGCTACTCACCGGAGCGTATCCGGTCCAGTCGCCACTTACTTCATAGGTTGCGTGACTGAACTGCTGACCGTCAACCGCACGTCCGCGAACCACGGTCCAGCCGTGCCCCGTCGAACCACCGGTCAAGGCGGCGGTGGTGAAGTCTCCGGTCAAGCGGGTGACGGCGGGTACATCCGCCCCAAGACCGCCGTCATAACGGATTTCAAACTGGTTGGAACCAAACGTCCCATCCCGGGTGATGGCGTTAATGAAGTTGTTGGCATAGGTCATGCGCGCAGAGGCGATTTGATTAAACGAAAGCCCACCTCCATTGCTGTTCAAAAGCCCAGTACCGGCTTGAAAGTCACCGGTGCCGATGAGCGTTTTGGTGCTCCCCGTACCGACGTTTCCGTATTGAACGATCAGGACGCCTCCGTCTGCAATCACACCACCTGAAAAGGTGTTGTTGCGGGATCCGAGGTTGTCAAAATCGCCCAGACGCAGGGTACGTCTCACTAGCAGACTACCAGTTCCGGTCAACGCGGTGTTGCCATTGATCCGTTGGGTCCCGGCGGCTTGCACTTCGTTGGTAATGACTCCGCTCCAGTTTAGCTCACCGCCGCCGGTGCCACTGAAGATGCGGTCTACACCACCTGAAATCGTCAGGTTGTTGAAGCTGCGGGTAGTGGTACCGTAGTCCACGGTGCCCGCCCCGGTGCTGCCGAAAATGAGGTTTGCGGAGCCGTCGTTGATCGGCACGAGGTTGGTGTCCCAGTTATCATCGTCGTCCCAGTTGTTGGTGCCGGCACCGCGGTCCCAGGTTTGGGCGAAAACGCCGGTGGCGGCCAAAAGGCTCGCGAGCGTTAAGAGTTTTGTCGTCTTCATGTTTGTCTTCCTTGTTATTAGGGTTCACTTCAAGTCTGCTACAGTTAACCACAATATGGGAATCAAAGGCGAAACTTTTTCTAGTTTACAGTTATACAATCATGTTTTTGACTATATTTTCTCCGGGTTCGAGACATACGACGGGAAGGGTTTCCGCAAAGCCGGGTTGCAAGCGTGTTTCCTTCGCCTCTGTGGAGGATTCGATGAGCAGCCGCACGCGGGCGGGGTATGGGGTAGGATTGCTGATGCGCAGGGAATGACGCTCGACACCGGTCCATTCGGCGTGGACGTGATCCAGGCAACAAACCAATCCGGTGTCCGGCTGGGCCACCACCCCGGGAAGTTCCTGATACGCGAGCAACAAGGAAATCTCACACCAACAACTTCCGTAAAACACGCCGCCGACGTTGTTGTCCCAATCGTTGGTGTTGACCCGCTCGTTCATCCAGCCGGCGGGAAGCGGGCGGCCGGCGGGATCGTGGATGGGGCGGTCGGGGCGGCTGAGACATTGCGGCAGGGCGCGGACGATGGCCCGCAGGCCGTGGAGGTATCGGGCGTCGCCGGTGGCGCGGAAGAGGCGCAACAACCCTTCGCCGGAATGGGTGCAGATCCCGGGGGCGCTGTGCTTGTTTTGCACGTTGGCGAACACGGTGCCGGTGCCGTCGATCCGCAGCCGGCCAAATTCGGAATCCGCCGGAAACGGCCAGGCGTAGGGCATCACCCACATCAAGGCCTGTTGCGCGGCGGTCTCCGCTTTTTCCAGCCAGTGCGCTTTTCCACTGATCTGCCAGAGCCAGACGAAGGACTCCACCAACGCGAAGGCCGATTCGCTGTCGGGACACCCCAAGGCATCCCCTGGTCCGCCATTGCACATGCCCTTGCGGGTGAAGGCCTGGTAATACAGTTCGGCGGCGGCTTCGGCAATCGCCAGCGCTTCCGGGTCGCCGGTGACTTGATGCATCAGGGCCAGGGCGCCGGGAATGATGGCCCCGGACGCGGTGCCGCCGATGAGGACTTCTCCGGTTTCGTTGTCGAGGAAATGACCCCAGGGCGAGTGCGGAGTGGGGAGTGCGGAGTGCGGAATGCGGCGTTTGGTGACGAAGGCTTTTGTGAGGTTTTTGGCGGCTGTTGGGCGGGGGTCGTCGGTTTTTGGGGGTGTGCGGAGGAGGTCTTTGGTTAAATAATAGAGCGCGTCGCCTTGTCGGCGGGTGAGGGTCCACTTCCACGTGTGGGGATGCTCGGGTTGTTCGTGGAAATCGGGAAGCCACCCCGCGCGTCGTCGGCAACCGTAGAGGAGGCCGGCGGAGGTGGGGGCTTCGGTGCAGACCCGTCGCAGGTTTTCGGCGGCGCGTTCGCGGGTGAGGGACGCGGGGGCGGTGCCCAACGCGTAGGCGGCGATGCCCCCGCCACACCAGCCGGTTTGATAGGGATATTTGTTGTCGGGGTCCGGCACGGTCAGATACAACCCCCACTCCGCGAACCAGTTTTCGCGGTCGTATTTGTCCGCGATCAGATCAAAGGCATGGGAGAGCGGACAACTCGCGGGAGCCGCGTGTTTCCCCAGGGCTTCGGCCCAAAAGGCAAAAGTTTTCCGATAAAACGCCGGCAAATCCTCCGCCTGGAAGCGCTTGACCGTGACCGGAATGTCGAAGTTCTTGCCTTCGGGAGAGGGATCATGGGCGGGCGCATCCGTGCGCATGTGAGCAAAGCGAGTTTCCCGGCCCCCGGGACAGCGCAGGAGGAGGCTGAGCCATTCGTGGCCGGGGTCCTCCGACAATTCCCACAACACCTCATGACCCTCCACATGCGAGGGAGCGGTCACGAGGAACGCGTCCCGCGTGTCCGGATGCCAGCAGGCCAGCGCCGGCCAAGACATGTGACCCGAAAAGAACTGGACCTTGGACGGCTCCTCCAGCCGATGGGCCAAACGCGGCACGTCGCTCATCAGGGTCGGCATCTCCGGACCCGCCCGATCCGCCGGATAGCGGGGGGAATAAGGCACCCGGATGGCCTCGAAGCGGTTGCCATCCACCAGCGCCCCCGGCATCAACACATGGGCTTTACCCCCGGGATTTTCAAAAGTTGTGTGAAACATGAACGCCCTACAGCACATTTTCAGAGAAGAGAAAAGCCGTTTTCGATCGGAAAGGGCCGTAGTCCCGACTTGAGTCGGATCGTCTTCGAGCGCCCTTCAGGGTGCGATACGCGGAGCCACAGGCAATAACCGAGTCCAAAAAGATGGGTTCCGAATGACTTCAGGTCCTGTTCTTTTATACATTCCTGAATCCGTGAGATTCCAGTGTTTTTGCTTTTTCTTCGGTTCACCTCCCACCCTCCAATCGAAAACCGACTCCAACGGCTGATCCGGATCAAGATGACAAATCCACTATGACTCGATTTCACCGGATGCGGCCTGGTGGGCGGGAAATCTGCTTTTGCAATACCTCACGGGCTCCCGAAAAATTTAAAATCAAATTCTTGCCTCAAAAAATGTTTTTTTGGTAATATTAGGATGCTCAACACGTAACCGCATCGCAACCATGAAAACATCCATCCATACAACATATAGGAAAAACCTACCTTTCCTAAACATTACCCTTCCATTTCTCCTATGGTTTGCCGGAGGGAATCTGGCCGCACAGCAGGTGATCAACGCGACCTCGGCCTCGGTGGACTGGTCGGAACCCTCCGGTTGGGTGGGCGGCGCGGTCCCAGGCGAGGAGGATGTGGCCCGCTTCCCGTCCAGCCTGAGCCGCAACAACGCCGTCGGTCCGTCCGTGATGCGGGGGATGGAACTGGCGGGCTGGGGCAGCTCGGTGAGCCTGCGAAGCGGTCCGGAAAGTCCCCTGGTGCTGCGGGAACATGCCACCCACGGTCCTGCGCTGATCGACATCGAACATTCGAACATCACCTTTCAGATCGAGCCCCTGTCTGGGGCCAACCCCAAACGCTCGGCCCTGCATGTGGAGGGCGAGGCGGATCTGACGATCGGCTTCATGGACTTTTTTCACGGCCACTTCGGCGCACCCGCGGGTCAGGCGTATGGCGACACGATCCTGAACGTGCAGCCCGTCGCGGGGCAAAATCCCGAGGAAAGCGCCATTTTGCTGCGGGGCTCCGTCTGGCAACCATCGGTCACCCGGGGAGTGTTCCACCTGGATGGCAGCCGATTGTCGTTTCTCCAGGAGATCGACCAAACCACCGGCGATACCGCTGATCATTTTCACGTATTCGAAGGCGAAATCCACGGCACCGGGAGCTTTTTCACCACGGCGGATTCGGAACAGGCCCTCCTCTGGCAGGGCGGGGCAAGCAGTCACAGCGGCGACAGCGTGCTCGGCAACCAGGTGCGGATCCACCTGTCCGCGCCGAACCTGCTCAGTCCCAATTCGCGCTGGGTCTTTGTCGACAACTTCGCCCAGCCGGGCGGGCATTTGCTGCTCAACGGCCACGCGCAGACGGTCGGAGGTTTGCACGATCCCGATGGCCTCGGCACTCTGAACACCGGCGGCGCCACCCTGACCGTGCGGGAAACCGCCAACGGTGTATTCCGGGGTGCGCTCGCCGGTGGAGGCTCTCTCATCAAAACCGGCGGGGGCCGACTGCTCTTTGAACCGGACACCGCGAATCTGGACGGCACCGCGGAGGTGCGCGAGGGCGTGCTCGCGGTTCCCGCTCCCGCCACCTGGGGGGAGGCCGCCCCCGTGCTGTCGGGCGGCTGGCTGGAAACCGCCCAAACCTTCACCACCGACAGACCCCTGACCCTGGCCGATCCCGGCGACCGTTCCCACGAAGGTCTGGCCAACGCCCTGCTGATTCCCGGAGGAACCGCCGCGACCTGGACCGGCGGACTGAGCGGAAGCGGCCCCCTGCACAAAACCGGCGGCGGTGCCCTGCACCTGAGCGGCGGAAGCACCCACAGCGGTCTGATCTCCGTTCACGAGGGAGATCTGCATCTTGCGGAAGAGGGGCTCATCAACAGTGCCTCTGCAATCCATCTCTTGGGCGGCACCCTGCACACGGGCGGATTTTCCCATACTTTTGCCATCTTGGCTGGCACGGAAGGAACGCTCAACACCGGCGCGGGCGGCACCATCCTGCTGACTCAGACCGCCTCCACCATCTTCGGAGGGCATCTTTCCGGCGCCGCCACGATCCACAAAACCGGCGCCGCCAACCTGACTCTGTCCCGCGCGGACCAAAGCGGTTTCACCGGCGGCTGGCGGGTGGACGCGGGTCGGCTGACCCTCCAGGCCCCGGGGAGCCTCGGCGGCGGCGCCTCCGACCTGCAACTCGACGGCGGCGAACTCGCCTTTTCCGGCACCGGCGCCTTTTCCCGGCCCGTCAGCCTGCTGGCGGGCGGCGGCGGCATTCACGCGGGAACGGAGGCCACGGAAATCACCTGGTCCGGCGCGATCAGCGGCGAAGGCGGTTTCACCAAATCCGGCCCCGGCCTTCTGTACCTCACCGGCGGCAACACCTACACCGGACTCACCACCGTGGCGGGCGGAATCCTGCGCGGCGGTCCGGCGAGTTTTCCCGCGGGCATGAGGGATCTCCACATCGCGGAGGGCGCGGTCTTTGATACCGGCGGCCATGGTCCCGGAATGCGCCTTCTCTCCGGCAAAGGCACCCTGCTCACCGGCGGCGGACCGGTGTTCATCAATCATCAGGGGGACACCCACTTCGAGGGAGTTTTCTCCGGGGGCGGACGCATCGTCAAGGACGGCGAAGGCGTGCTCGCCCTCTCCGGTGAAAACGAATACCCCGCCGAAACCCGGGTGGTCAACGGCATCCTGCGCGCCCTGACCGACAACACCTTTTCCCCCGACAGCCTCCACGAAATTTATCCCCAGGGCACCCTGGATTTGAACGACCACGATCAACACATCGGCGGTCTGATCGGCGGGGGACCCGTGACCCTCGGCACGGCACGGCTGACGGTGGCGGACACGGCGGACCGCACCTTCGCGGGCGTGATCTCCGGCGAGGGCGGCGTCACCAAGCAGGGCGCGGGCGTTTGGACCCTCACCCAGCCCCAAACCTTCACCGGGGAAACCCGCGTGGAAGGGGGCCGCCTGGTGTTGGACGGCGCGAACCGCCTCGCCGCCGGAAGTCCTGCGCATGTCGGCGGCGGCGCCACCCTGGAACTGCGGGGCGCGCAAACCTTGTCCGCGGTCGGCGGAAGCGGAGCCGTGGACCTGAACGGCGGGAGCCTGATCCTGACTCCCGCCGAGGAGACATCCCTCGGGGTGTCTCTTGGCGGTGAGGGCGGACTTGAAATCAACGGCCCGCACCGCGTGACCCTTACCGGGGTCAACACCTACACGGGCCTCACGCACATTGCCGCCGGCAGTCTGCGCCTATCCCCCGGCGGCTTTCCGGGGGGCATGGCCGCGCTTTCCATCGGCTCGGAAGGCACCCTGGAGCTGAACGGATTGAGCCCCACCGTCGCCGGCCTGAGCGGAGCGGGGACCGTTTCCCTCGCGGGCGGCACCATGAATCTCAACCAATCCGCCGACACCCTCTTTGAAGGAACATTCGAGGGGATCGGCGTCGTCCACAAATACGGAGCCGGCGTGCTCAGCCTCGGCGGCGAGAACACATACACCGCCACCACCCGGGTCAGCAACGGCGTGCTCCGGGCCGTGGCCGCCAACACCTTTTCCGCCCAATCCCCCCACGAGATTACCGGCGCGGGGGTTCTCGATCTTCAGGATTTTGATCAAACCCTCCCCGGCCTCTTCGGCAACGGCACCGTGCAGATGGACGGCGCCACCCTCATCCTGGCCGATGCGGCCGACCGCTCGTTCACGGGAACCCTTTCCGGCAACGGCATCCTCCGCAAAACCGGCGCCGCCACCCTCGCCCTCGGCGGGAGCGGCCACGATTTCGACGGCGAAATCCGGGTGGAAAACGGCGTGCTGGCCCTGCTGCCCGGCACGGTCTTTTCCGCCGCCACCCGCTTCCATGTCGATACCGACGCCAGCCTGGTTCTGCCGGACGGCGATTTCGCCCTCGCCAACCTCAGCGGCGCGGGCAGTCTGCAAACCGCCAACGGACGCCTCACCATCTCCACCGCGGAGTCCCTTGAATTTTCCGGCAACATCACCGGTATGGACGGCCTCACCAAAACCGGCTCCGGCACCCTCACGCTGAGCGGCGGCAACAACTGGACCTCCGAACTGCGGGTCGAGCAGGGCACCCTTGTCCTCCAGGGCGCACAGACCCTTCCCGACGATCTGCCCGTGTTTGTGGCGGCGGGCGCGACCCTGCGCATCGAGGGATTCACCGCCCGGATCGCGTCCCTGTCCGGCGGCGGCACCGTCGCGCTGGATGCGCAGTCCACCCTGCACCTGGCATTCGAGGGTGCCCAAACCGTCACCGCCCCGCTCACGGGCGGGGGCGGGCTGACCGTGGACGGCGACGGCATCCTCACCCTCGCCGCCGCCAACACCCTGGAAGGCTCCATCACCGTGGCGAACGGCACCCTGCGCCTCGGACATGCCGACGCCCTCTCCACGACCGACGCCCTGGAGGTGGCCGAAGGCGCGACCCTCGACCTCAATGATCACGATTTGACCCTCGCCTGGCTTTCCGGCGGAGGCACGGTGCTGACCGGCGACGGCACCCTGATCATCCACAACGATGTCCACCGGGTGATTCAGGCCTCCCTTTCCGGTGCGGGGACCCTGCGCAAACGCGGCACCGGCACCCTGGAACTGACCGGGGACGTCTCCGGCTTCTCCGGCGATCTGATCCTGGAAACAGGGCTGTTGCGGCTCCCCCTCGCGCCCGAACCTGCCTCCCTGCAATTTGCCGGGGGCACGCTCGCCCTCACCCAGTCCCAAACCCTGGATTTTCCCGTGACCGCGGAAGCGACGGGCGGCGTCCTGCTGGCCGAAAACAGCGCCCACCTGATCCTCGACACCCCCGTCGACGGACCCGGCTCCCTCCACCTCGGGGGCAACGGCAGCTTCCTCCTTGCGCAGGCC
>JAFIGC010000115.1 GCA_020831635.1 Verrucomicrobiota bacterium
ATATCTGAACATGTGTTCAGATATTGGCCAAACGGCACACTAGCTCAAGTCCGTTCGAAAAGCCTTCGGAGGCTTCTTTATTCGGGGACATGGGGACGGGAGCGCCAGTCTCCGCACCGGCGGGGGCGCAGGGGGAATGCTTTTGTCTTTGTCCCAAGACTTGTGTTGAACATTGACGCTTTTTCGAACGGGCTCTGGCCCGCGACTCACTCCTTGATTTTGGTCTGTTCGCTGTATCCGGCCTGTTTGTAGGTGCTGGAGAAGTCCTTGTAATGCACGTCCAAGGGTTCGCTGACTTTTTTCATGTTGAAGTCGTTGACGATAATGCCGAGCACGCTGCAACCAACGCCCTTGAACTGTAAGAGCACATGACGCAGGGCGCGGTGACGGGTTTGGGCGGTACGACAGACCACCACGACGCCATCGGAAAGTCCGGCGATGACCAGACCGTCGGAAATGATGCCGATCGGTGGTGTGTCGATAATCACCCGGTCATAATTTTCCCGGGCCCATGCGATCAATTTCGGCATTTTGTCCCCGCCCAGAAGGTCGGCGGGGTTGATCTCGGTGGATGAGAGGGACGCGATCAAATCCAAATGATCAGTGGGGCCGGGCATGATGATTTTCTCGAAGTCTTTTCCACCGACCGTCGAGAGATGGTGCAGGAGAGAATAGTCTTCGGCATTACCTTCGCGGTCAGCCAGGGCTTCTTCGAAGACCTTGGCCAAACGCGGACGGCGCATGTCGCAGTCGATGAGCAACGTTTTTTGTCCGCCGCGGGCCGAAGTGATGGCGATGTTGGTCGCGCTCACGGTTTTCCCTTCGCTGGGCGAGGCGGAACAAAACATGACCACGTGGGCGCCGGGATGGTGATGGCCTTCTTTGAGGACTTTGCGAATTCGGGTTTGATTAATGTGATCCAAGAGCACGCGGACCGCATTGAAGGATTCCGCCACTTGTCCAAATTTTTGGTTCAGAGAGATCATCGCCAAATCGGCGCGCTTGCCCCCGGTGATATGGGGGATGATGCCGATGATGCGGCTGGAAATGCTCGCTTCAAGTTCCGCGATGGAGAAGATGCGGTCTTCCATGGCTTCGGCACCCAGTGCAAGCAGGAAGCCCAGCGCGAGGCCTCCGAACACACCCACGGGCAGAATCAGGGCCAGTCTGGGGTGAACGGGGTTGTCGGGGCGGGTGGCGTATTCAACGACCTTCAAGGTTGCGGTGTCCTCGTCCGCCGCCATGCGGGCGTCTTCAATGCGGTTGAGGACGCTTTGGTAGGCCATTTCCGCGGCATTGCGTTCCCGGGTCATGGCATTGAGTCGGGAGGTGCGCTCCACGATGACCAATTCCTGGCGGGACACGGTTTCCTGCAATTTTGCGATTTCAGCCATCACGGCCCGGAGTTGCCCCTCGATGATGCGGATTTGTTGTTGGAAGGTGCGTTGCGCGGAACTGATTTCCATGCGGATGTCTTCGGCCAGTTCCTTGAGCCTGAAGTCGAGTTCCTGCACGGAGGGGTGTTGCTCGGTGAAACGCTCCAGCATGAGAAGCCGTTCCGCCTGTGCACCTCGGTATTGCTGAAGGCTTCTTGTGATGCGTTCCCGGTTGGGAAGGGTGATGGGAATTTCGACCCCGGCATCCAAGTCGACGGTAATATCGGTGATGGTGTCCAGCAATTCCCGGGTGCGGAGTAGTTCGCCTTCGGTTTGCACTTTATTGGCATTTAAAGAATAAAGAGATTGGCGGTCCGCTTCTTGTTGGGCTTGCAAGGCATCCAATTGGTTTTCACGCCGGAACGCCAACAAAGCGTCCTCGGTTCGGGTGAGCTGGTCTTTTTGGATGCTGGCCTGGCGGTTCAGATACTCCACGGCCGCATCGGACATGGCCCGGTTTTCTTCTTGAAAAAAGGCTTCGGCGGCTTCGGCGGCCGCGTTGGCGGAGATGGCGGCCACGGTTGGATCCGAAGCCCTGGCTTGGAATTGCACCAGGCGGGAGGAGCGCATCATATTGTAGGACAGGGAGGCAAAGCGCGGGCGATCCGCATGCGCGGTGGGGGTTCCCCTGGCATCCCAAAGAAGTGCAAACTGTTCGGCGGCGATCAGGCGGAATCGTTCCCCTCGCAAGCGGCCCAAACGGGTATTGAAGACTTCCTCGCTTCGTCCCATTTCCTGGCGAACGACATCACTGAGGACCCGGGGCGGGCGCACGCTCATTTCGATCAACGCCGTGGCTTGGTATACCCGTTCGACTTTCCAGAAATACAGAAAGGCGCCGGCGGCACCGAAAAGGGTGAGGAGCAGGATCAAGAACCAACGGCGCCGGACCACTTTGAGCAGTCGCCGGGGGGAGAGAAATTCGCTGGCCTGATCGCCGTAGCCATATCCGCTGTACCCATAATTGCTGTAGGGAACGTAGTTGTAACCCGCGAGGCCGGGATAATATCCAGAAGAACCCATGGGTGGGGCCACGGGACTGCCGCCACCATAATATTGGGGCGCCAGGTGTTGTGCCGGGTATGCGGGTTCGGGGGGGGCTTGATTGGGGTTGGGCTTGGAGGGGTCGTTGTCCATAATGAATGCTTTTGATCGAAAGGGTTGAGTTCTTCTTATAATGTCATATCAAATTTGAAAGGGAAAGCAGAAAAATGTTCAGCTTTTTATTGGCGGACACTTTTGGGGATGGGGTTCAACCGAATGCCGGGGGTTAGATCCGACCAATTGATTTTGGGCGGCCAGACCGAGGTGACGGGGGAGGGCAGGCTGGCGATGGCCAGAATCATGGCGCCGTGCATGAAAACAGCCGGGCTGCGGAACGGCAGATCGATCATGCTGTGGGCAATCATGAGCAGGAGACCAAATGCCGCTGAGAATCGGTAAGGATCTCCCCAAAGGCTTTCATCCCATTCCGGGGGGATAAAGGCGCTTTTGAGCAGCCTGAGGCCTGCGGGAAGGAAAACGAACGCCAGCAGCGTCATGCCCACCAGCCCGAATTCCGCGAGGAATTGAAAGAAATCATTGTGAACATTGGCCTTGCCCGTGCCCAGGAAGTGCCATTGGGATTCATCGAGATAAAACCCCACCAAATATCGGTACCCCCAGCCGCCCACCCCGTAGAAGGGATGGTCTTTCCACATGTCCCAAGCCGATTGCACTTGGAAAAACCGGGCCGAGATTTCTCTGTTGGCATCCACGTCCACGGTGGCTTGGCGGAATTCCCGGAGGTGTGTGGCGGTGGCGAAAGTCTGAAATCCCAGCACCAGGAAAAACAGCAGGCCCACCACTGCGAAAACGCCGTAGAGCCTGTGTACCGGATGCAAGCGAGGCCAGCCGATCACCGCCAGCGTGAGGAGGACGAAGAAAAGGACGAGCCAAACGCCCAACATGCCGGCCCGGCTGGCACTGAATTGAGCGGCAAAGAAAAACAAAATCATGCTGACACCGAACACGATTTTGACCCAAATTCTTCTTTCGCTGCGTTCCCGAAGGGTTTCCCGAAGGAAGAGGCCGGCGGCGAAAGAAAACATGAGGATGAAAAACGTGGCCGCGTGGTTGGGATATCCGAAACTTCCGTATGTGTCCCGGCCTGTGTTGCGGACGTCATAATACATCATTTCCCAACCGCGGAATTCGTGCACCAGGGCCAGAATGGCGTTGAGAAAGGCACTCAAAGTGACCCATAAGGTCAATGAGCCGTTGGCAAAGGCGGAGCCGGCGTGGCGGATGATGAGAAACACCGTGAAAACCGGTCCGAACCAGCGCAACATTTCCGCGGCATCCTCTTGGTTGATGGACCAGGGAAGTCTCGGATATTTGGGGGAAGTATAGGTCCACCCCATGGTTTCGAAATCAGGAACCCGTATGAGGTTGCTGTTCCAGAATTGCAGCAGGAGAAAACCCATAAACCCCAAGGCACCCCAAAAACAGGGGTCTTTGATGAGTTTGCGAAGGCGGAGCATTCGCTTGGGGAAATTCGCGTCGGGAGAAGCGAGGAAAAAGCAGACCCAGGCCCAGACGGAAAGGGGGAGGAAGGCATATTGCCAATCCTTGAAAGTGCCCGCCGCCATCCACAAGGGAATGACAAGCAAGGGGATCAAGCCAAAAAGGAGGATGGGGTGTGTCGGCAGAAATTTGCGCATGTGAAGAAAAAAAGCCCGAAAACCCATTGGGTTTTCGGGCTTTTTGGATCGAATGGAATCAACCTTGTCCGGCATACGGTTCTGGAATCGGAGGTTGTGGACGAGGAGTTGGCGTGGGTGTAGGCGCTGGACCTGGTGTGGGGTCTGCCACACCAACGGGAATCGGCGGCGGAAGGGAGTCGGTGACTACCGGGGGCAGGCTTTGGGATTGTCCCAAGGATTCCAGCAAGAGATGGTGAACGGGTTCCGACAAGGCAATATGAGGCGAGTTGATGGCCTGCAGGGCGGCATCGCCTTCGACCAATTCCCGCAAATTGGCCATAAAGACCGCGGAACCACGTCCACCGACCGACATGCCTGCGAGCACGGCATTCAACAGGCTTTCCGGCACCCTGGGGATCAGGCTTTCCGCAAATGCGGTGGCTTGGTTGCCCAGCAGGAAGGTGACCCGGGCGCTGTAAAAAGAGGCCAAGTAGTTTTTCTGGGCCTGTGTCATGTCATTTGCGGCGATTTTTTCGAGAACCCTGACCATGAGGTCGGCGGCCTGTGCACCATTTGCATCACCGAGTATGGCGCGAATCATGCCGGGATTGGCAAGCATTTGGCTGATTTGGCGGTCGGAGGGCGGGCTATATGCCCGGGCGATTGGGGCGGCCATAAAGGCTGCGAGTAAAAACACTTGGAGGAATGTGCGGATTTTCATGCGGGTACCTGAGGGGTAGGGTTTAATAGCGTGCGGTCAGACCCAAGGTGATTTGCGTTTCGGTGTAGCTGTCGCCGGGGATTTGGCTGGAACCGTCTTCGTAGCTGAGGTTGCCAAAAAGACTCAGCCAAGGGCGAACGGTTTGATAATCAATGCGATATTGATACCAAATGGTTTCCTTGAGTTCATCATATTCCTCGCCACGGGCGGGGATGGGGGTCAAATAGTCGTCCTCACGCCAGGCCACGGAAATTCGTTGGTTGATTTGGCGAGTGGTTTGGTGGTTGAGGGCGGCGGAAAATGAAAGCTCTTCGCGGGAACTGCTGCCGGGGCTGGCCACGGAATTGTATCCCGAACGCCCATTGAGAGAGATTCGGGTTTTGGGCGTGGCGGCGTATTGGAGGCTGGCCAAAAACTTCAAGCCACTGTTTTTCAATTTGTCTCCTGGCAGCCGTTCCACTTTTTGTTCATCAATGTTTGGGCTGAGCACCAAGGGGGTGCGGGTGTAGGATTCGTATCCGACGGAAGCACTGAGGCTGAGTTTGTCGGTGGGACGATATCGTACCCCGAGCAAATATGCGGGTTTGCGGGCGTACCCGTCGAAACCGTCATCATCGTCCAAGCCTAATTGCGCACGCACGAAGGGGGAGGTTTTATCTGAATACCGGTAAGACAATTCACCGGAGAACAAGTGGCTGGTGCGGTCACTGAAGCGGTCCTCGTTGTATCGGATGTCCGCGATATTATAACCGGCATTCCCGCGGATTCGCGGGGTCAGGGCCTGTGTCAAAACAAAATTTGCGCGCAATTCATCCCGTTCCACGCGTTCGGAGACGTTTTCAAGTTCTTCGATTTCCACGGTGTCGCCGATGATGTTTTGCTCGTTTTCGGTGCGGTCCACGGCCCGTTGCAGGGACAAATCAATCCGGGCGGTGGTGGAGGCGTCCGAGGCGGCCCAAAACAAGCCCGTGCTTGCACCGTAGGTGTCCCGGTCCAGCCTGGTGTTTTTGTCATACCTTCTTTGGCCAAACCAAGCGCGGGCATTGTACTGGGCGAAATCGCCCCAGTGGGTCAGCCCCAATGCAAACTGGGTATTCAGAAAGCTGTCGGAATCGTTCCGGCCCAAATCTTCCCCGCCTTCCGATATTGCGCGCCGCCTGAGGTTGACGTTGTCATTGTGGTTGTATGAAAGGGTGAAAGAGGGGCTCAACACGGTTTGGTCCCCGGCGCGAATGCCGGATCCGGGTTGTGCCGAGGCGGTTCCCACGACAAGAAAGCCGAAGGCGAGTGGGAGTAATTTTTTGGGGATTTCTGTTATTCTTGTCATTTCAATTCCTGCAATATTTAAAGGAGAAGGTACCAATCTAACCTGATAATTCAAGCGGATACAAGTTTATTCCATTGAGATTCTTGTTTTTTTTTTGATAAACTTTATCTGTTAGTGAAATGTGTGAAAACAGTCCGTTTCTCCGGGAATGACTCCCAAATACCGAATTTCCCTTTGTAACGAGTGGCCGTGGACAGCTTTCACTTGTTTTTGCAGGCGCCGGGCAAGCTCCGCCACATCGGCGGCCGTACAGGATTCCGCGACTTTGATCAAAATGTTCGCATGGCGTTCAAAAACCGCGGCCCCGCCGACGCGTTCGGCTTTGGCCCCGGAAGTCTCTAGAAACCATCCTGCCGCCTGTCTGCGTTCGGCGGCGGAAGTCGGTTCGAGGTTTTTGAAAAAGCTGCCAATGCAGGGGGTTTGCCGCCAGTCGGGATGCTTTTCGGCGCGAAGGGATAAAATTTCTTTCCGTTTGCTTCCCAGGGTCAACGAATCGCCGGGGTGGGTGCGAAATTCGATCTCCCCGATCCAACTCCCATCATGTTTCAAGCGCGAATCCCGGTACTCGAAATGACAATCGGACACCTGCCAGGTTGTTTTTTCGCCCTCCGGCGTCCACCCGTGAATCCGGTCCAGCACATGTTCCAATTGCACCCCCCACGCGCCCGCATTGCCTGCAACCCCGCCGCCGATGGTTCCGGGGATGCCGGTAAACGCTTCCAATCCGGCCTGACCGTTCGCACAGGCCCAGGCGGCCAACGCGTCCAAATCGGCGGCGGCGGACACGCGCCAACGATGAGCCCCAATGGGTTCCGGTTCGCAGATGGATGAGGTATACCGCACGATCCATCCCGGCCAGCCTTCGTCGGAAAACAATACGTTGCTCCCACCGCCGAGCAATACGGGCCGGACATCATGGATACGGGAAATTTCCCGCACTTTTCCCAAGGCCGATGGGGTGTGGCAATCCACCACATAACGTGCCGGACCTCCGATTTGAAAGGTGCCGCAGTCGCGCAGGGGCACGTTTTCACGGATATGAATGTCGGGGTCGGCAAGGTTTTGCAAGGCGGAAAGAAGCATGACCCCTGTTTACTACGACTTTCCAAGGGGTCAAAACCTTTTGAACCTCGGGAAGAATTCGCAGGAAGGCCCCGTCCGATTCCGCATTCTGCTTGCCAGCGGACTTATCCTGTTTATATGGGGAGGCATGGCATCCGCGAAAGCATCATCCTCACCCCAGGCGCGCAGCACCGGTCCCCGCGAAATCACGGGGCTGATTTTGTTGGGCGTTTCCCTCATGCTGGTGTTCAGCCTGTTTTCCTACCGTCCGGCCGATTTGTCCTTTAATCAGAGTCCGCCCAATGAACCCACGGCCAACATCATCGGTCTCTCGGGGGCATTTTCGGCATTCGTGATGTTGTATGCTTTGGGGCTGGCGGGATATCTTCTCCCATTGATTTTGGGCGCGCAAGGGGTTTTGTGCCTCATTGGCGGCGAATTGTGGCCGGAAAAAAAGGTTTCCCGCAAACTGGGGTGGATGTTGGTTTTGTTATTGAGTCTGGCCTGCCTGATGGAATTGTTGGCCACGCCCTTGGACCGAGTGAGGTTGTCCTTGGACATTCCCTTTCCGGGCGGGGCCTTGGGCCATTTGCTGGGTTCGATGATTTTAATGACGCTCATGGGCGAAATCGGCACCGGGATTTTGATCGTCCTCGTGGTCTTGATTGCCGCCGTTTGTCTGTTTGATTTTGAGGTGGCGGCCCTGTTCCGGGATCCAAAGGGCACCATGGGGCCTTGGATTCGCAAGATTCGCGCCTTTCTCGCCCCCTCCGAAGCCGTGGACGCCTTTGATCCCGAAGAGACCGACATGCCGCCCCGTCGCAAACGGACGCAAAAGAAAAAACTTCCTGCGGAAGATGAGGAGCCCAAAGACAAGAAAATCAGGTTCCCCGAACCTCCCAAGGAGCCACTCATCCCTGAACCCGAGCCGGAGCCGCCCGTGCCCGTGCCGGAGCCGTCGGTCTTCAAAACCCCTCCAAGCGGGGGTAAATCCAAATCGCGTCCGACCACGGCCGCCGATCCGGTGGACGACGAAGATTTCCAGCCGCATGGCGAAGGCACGGGCAAAAAATGGCTGTTGCCGCCACTTTCGATTTTACAAGAAACCAAGCCAGGGATTGTCAGCGATGGCACCCGGGAGGCATATCTACGGGATTTGCTGGAAAACACGCTCAAGGAATTCGGCGTGGAGGCCAAGATTACCGACGTGCAGCGCGGGCCGGTGGTTACGAGTTTCGAAGTTTTGCCCGCCCCCGGGGTTCGCGTGGAAAAAATCGCAGGACTGAGCAACAATCTCGCCTTGGCCCTGAAGGCGGAATCCATTCGCGTGCAGGCCCCCATTCCCGGCAAGGGCGTGGTGGGCATCGAAGTGCCCAACGGCAAAGGGTCGATCGTCTATGCCCGGCAAATCATCGAAAGCAAAACCTGGGAGCAGTCCCGGGATTGGCGGAAGGGGAAAATCGCTTTGCCCCTTTGCTTGGGGGTGGATGTGAGCGGGAACCATTTGGTGGGGGACCTCGCGGACATGCCCCACTTGTTGATTGCCGGAGCCACCGGCAGCGGCAAATCCGTTTGCATGAACTCCCTGCTGGCCGGATTGCTCATGTCCCGCACCCCGGACCAGTTGCGCTTGATTCTGGTGGACCCCAAAATCGTGGAATTCACGGCCTACAGGGACCTGCCCCATTTGGTGGTGCCCGTGATCACCGACCCCAAAAAGGTGGGGCTGGGCTTGCGTTGGGCCATCACCGAGATGGAGAAACGCTACAAACTCTTTGCCAAAGTCGGGGTGCGGAACATCCGGGGATACAATTCCCGGGTCAAAGTGAAACAGGGGGATTTGTTTGGCGCGGAAGAAGAACCCGACGACAAGCATCCCGACACCCTCCCGTACATCGTGGTGGTGATCGATGAATTGGCCGACTTGATGATGGTGGCCCAGGCGGAAATCGAAAATTACATCGCCCGTTTGGCCCAGTTGTCCCGCGCCGTGGGCATTCACATGATCCTCGCCACCCAGCGGCCTTCCGTGAACGTGATTACCGGCACGATCAAAGCCAACTTCCCCTCCCGGATTGCCTTCCAAGTTGCCCAGAAAACCGACAGCCGTACCATTTTGGACGCCATTGGCGCCGACAAATTGCTTGGGAAAGGGGACATGCTCTTCCTCGCCCCCAGCAGCGCCAAGCTTCAACGGGCCCAAGGCGCCTGGACTTCCGACGAGGAAATTAACGAGATTGTGAAGTTCATCAAAGACCAAGGCACGCCCGATTACGAGAACAAGGTCACGGAGAAAATCACCAACACCACCCCGGAACTTCCCGCGCAGGAGGAAGACGATGATTTGGTCCAGCAAGCCATCGAAGTCATCCGCCAGACCCGCCGAGCCTCCACGAGTTCCCTGCAGCGTCGATTGCGGATTGGCTACAACCGCGCCGCTCGCTTGATGGATCAATTGGAGGAATCCGGGGTCATTGGACCGCCCCAAGGATCGGATCCACGGGAGATTTTGATTGATTTGGATGGAGAAGTGCCCCAAAACGATGGGGACGAACCCCCGCAATCCCCCTCTCAATCGCCAGCGCCGCCCCCATCGGAAGGATAGGTCGGAAGACAACAGACATGGATACCTTAGGACCCAAACTCAAAGCCGCCCGCGAGGCCCTGAACCTGACCCAAAGTCAGGTCGCGGAACTGACCCGCATCAAAACCCAGCAAATCGACGGATTGGAACGGGATGATTTTTCAACCATTCCCGCGCCCATGTATGCCAAGGGGTTCATCAAACTGTATGCCCAGGTGGTGGAGCTTGATCCGGAGCCGCTTTTGGAGTTGTACGTGATGCAAACCCAGGTCACCCAGCCGGGAAAGGCCAAACTTCGGGAAAGCGCGCGCAAGGCTTTGGCCGCGACACCGCCGCCCCCACCGGAGCCCGAACCCGTTCCCGTCCAGACCACAATACCGGAAACCGATCAGGACCCAGATCCAATGCCTGCCTCGGCGCCTTCCCCGGCTCCTTCCCGGGCCCCAGCTTCCGCCCTCGCCGAATCCCCCGCCAAACCGGCTGCCGCTCCTCCGCGGGAGGCCCCGAAACCCGAAGCGCCCAGAGCAAGCCACCTGATCAAGCGACAATTGCCGGTGCGAGAACCCCGGAAGCCTTTGTTGAAGACGTTGAACGAAACGCTACGTCCCAAAATAGGGCTTTTGCGGGAGAAATTTGCCAATCTGCCCAAACCCCCGATGGGCAACCTGCTGCGGCACTGGCCGCGAGTGGCTGCGGTTGTTGTCGTTGTCCTGTTGCTGGCGCTATTGCCCCGCGCTTGTTCCCGGGGACCCTCTTACATGGATGAAGAAGGTCAACTGTTAATTTCCAACCCTCATCTGGTCGAACCCTCCGCCTTGCGTTTTACGCTGGAATCCCACGCGCCATGAATCTGCCCAACAAACTGACCCTCAGCCGTTTCGTCGCCTCCGCCATCCTGATGGTGTTGTTGGCGGCCACTTTCCCATTTGCCAAGACTTTGGCGCTGATCGTGTTTCTGGGGGCCAGTCTCACCGATTGGCTGGACGGTCACCTCGCCCGAACCAAATACGGGGTCACCGATTTTGGCAAACTCATGGACCCCTTGGCCGACAAGGTCTTGGTCACGGTGGCATTCGTCAGTTTCGTGGGCCTGCGTACCCAAGAATATCTGCCTGGCCGCCCGTTGGTCCCCGCTTTTTTGGTGATCATTATCCTTGTGCGCGAGTTTATGGTCACCGGGCTGCGATTGCTTGCGGTGGAGAAAGGCAAAGTCATCGCGGCTGGAAAACTCGGCAAATGGAAAACGACCTTGCAGATTATCGCGATCTCGATTACGCTTGCTGGGGTTGCCCTGCTGCATGATGGCTTGGGCGCCGCCGCTCCCGAAACCATCAAACACGTGGAGTTCAGTTTGCGATGGCTGGTCTGGTTCTTTATGGCCGCCGCCGCGATCTTGACTTTGTTGTCCGGTTGGGAGTATTTTCATGCAAACCGACATTTGATTCAATCCGACGATTCCCCCGCGGATGATTCACCCCCAAATGATTTCCCTGCCAATGACTCCCAATCCGAATAAGTCCCCCTTCCCCGAAAAACGACCTATGAACTTCAAATTCACCTGCCCCAAATCAAGTATGCGGGTCCTTGGCGCGTTACTTCTCTTTGGCGTTGCCTTTCTGCCCCTGCACGTGGCCGCGCAGAACGCCGAGGACGCCCCCCCTCCTCAGGAAGCGCCCGCAGTCACCGCTCCCCAAACGTCTCCGCCCCCTCCAGCGGACGTGCCCGGCATCCAGGCCGAGGAAGACGAATTCATCGTTCGCCTGGATGTGGATCAAATCCGCGAAAGCGGCGGCATGTTGATTTACGTGCTGCTGGCCATGTCCGTGGTGGCCTTTGCCCTGATCATTTATTTTTTCGTCACCCTGAACACCTCCCGCGTCACCCCGTCCGCTTTTTTGCGGGACGTGGAAGTGATGTTGAAACAGGGACGCTTCGAGGAGGCGCGAAACGCTTGCAACAAAAACGGTTCCCCCGCCGCCGACATCGTTCTGGCCGCCGTCAATTACGTGGACCGCATGGATAAGGCGGACCCCGATCTGTTGCGCCAGGTCGTGGAAGGAGAGGGGATTCGCCAAGCCAGCAGGTTGCAGTCACAAATCACCTACCTCATGGACATTGGCGTCATCGCCCCCATGGTCGGGCTGCTCGGCACCGTCATGGGCATGCTCACCTCCTTTAGCGCCGTGGCCCTGGATATTCACAAAGCCAAGCCCATGGAACTGGCGAATGGGGTGTCCACCGCCCTGGTCACCACCGCAGCCGGCCTCATGGTCGCCATTCCCGCGATGATGTTTTATTCCTTTTTCCGCGGGCGCGTGGCCAAGCTGACCGCCGGCATGGAATTGGCGGCAACCAACGTGATCACCCTGCTCACGCACCGTACCCCCCGCACATGAACTTCTCCAAAAACAAGCCGGAAGGAATTCAATTCCAATTGGCGCCCATGATCGACGTGGTCTTTCTTCTGCTCACGTTTTTCATCACTTCCACCATTTTCGCCCAATGGGAAACCGAGGTGGACATCAACCTGCCCGTGGCGGAAACCGGACAAACCCCGCAGCGTCGTCTCGGCGAGGTCATCATCAACGTTTATCCCGACGGGCGCACGGTCATCAACCAGCGCGAATTCCCCCCCGACGCCTTGGCCGGTTTTCTGCAAACCGTTGCCGAGAACGACCAATTCTCCATCATCATTCGCGGCGATGAAAACACGCCTTATCGGGAAATCGTGCGGGTGATGGATTTGTGTCGCCAAGCCGATATTTTCGCCATCCGTTTTGCAACCGGCATTCCCGAAGGACCTTGATTTCATGCAGTTGATTTCACGGATCGGTTTTTTCGCCCTCTGCGGGTTTGTCACGGCCACGGTGCTGTCGGCCCAGCCTTCCGAAGACCAAATTCGCTTGGCGGACGGCCTGCACGCCCGTGGATTGCATGAAATGGCGCTGGAGGAATACGAACGCATTTTGGAAGAGCACGGGGAATTCGAAGGCCGGGACACCCTCCTGTATCGCGCCGGCGAAAGTGCCCGGCAGTTGGGCCGTGGTTCCACTGCCACCCTGTACTATCGTCAGGCCATTGCCGGGACCGAGCGGGTCCCCGCCATGCGGGCCCGCATGCGCTTGGCCGAAATGGCCATGCGCAACGACGAGCACGCCGCCGCCATGGCCCACGCCCAAGCGCTGCTGGAAATGGAGCCCGGACCGTCCCTCGCCGCCTCCGCCCTGCACACCCTCGGCGCGTCCGCCCGGCGCGCCGGAGAGGCGGACACGGCGCGAAACGCTTACAAAAAATTGATTGAAGAATACCCCGACGACGTGTTTGCGGGCTATGCGGCTCTCTCTCTGGCTGCCATGGAGGCACCCAACAGTGAAAACCGCCGCGAGTGGTATCGGGCCGCATTAAAAAATCCAGCCTCCCGCGATTTGGAAGTGGAGGCCCTGTGGGGATTGGCCTCCCTCGAAATGGAACTCGGAAACGCCCGCGAAGCCGCAAACCTCTACCAACGCCTCTGGCGCGCCCATCCGGACAGCGCCCGCGTGCGCGGAGGCATTCTCCATATCGCCTGGGCCCTCTTTCAGGCCGAACGCCACGAAGAAGCCCTCGAAGTCGCCGCCAAAACCCCCGCCGATCGGAAAGCCACCCATCCCGACACTTGGATGTACTTGGAAGCCGTTAGCCTGCGTCTGACCGACCAGGAAGAGGCCGCCTACCGCAAATATCGTGAATTGCTGCAAGAACAGCCCGATTCGCGGTTCCGGGCCCGGGCCGCCTTCGATTTGGCCGTCTTGTATGCCCAGCGGGGCGAACACGAAGAAGTGCTGCCCCTTGCCAACGATCTCATGACCCTGCCCGACCGCCGCGTGGATGCGATGTGGTTGCTGGCCGAAAGCGCCCGCATCTCAGGAAAAACCGACGATGCCCTGCGCTGGTATCAAAACCTTTCCCGCATGCAGGACGCCCCCGAACGCGCTGCCGATGCCCGATACCAACGTGCCCGCCTGTTGGCCGAAAGCGACCGTCCCGCCGCCATCGAAGCCTTTCGGGACTTCGCCCGCCGCTTGCCCGAAGATCCCCGCGCCCCCACCGCCCTGCGCACCGCCGGAGTGCTGCTCGTCGAAGAAGGTCAACCCGAACAGGCCGCTTCCATTTGGGATCAGGCCTTGCGCGACTATCCCGACATGCCCGGCGCCGAGGAAATTGAATATCAAACCGCATTGCTCGACATGCGCGCCGGAAATGCCGAACAGGCCATTCGCCGTTTGCGCGCCTATCGAGAGCGCACCCCGCCACCCGACAAAATGGGGCCCGCCGCCTACTGGTTGGGCGTTCTGCTTGACGACGCCAACCGGGACGGCGCCGAAATGGCCCTTCGCGAAGCCCTGACCGCCGACATTCCCGCCCGGCAAATCGGGCGCATTCGTTTGCGATTGGGCCACAGGCTGCAACGCCAAGGACGTTCCCTGGATGCCCTCGAAGAATTCATGCCCCTGCTCGGCACGGAGGAATCCGGCCTCCTTTCAGATCCCTTGCTCTTGTGGATGCTGCGCCAGGCGCGGGCCGGCCAGCCCGACCGGGACCGGGAACCCTTGAATCCGGAACAGGCCGAACCGATCGCCACCGCCATGACACGTGAGGGCAGGGGACGCCAACTCCGTGAATTGGGGAACTATACCCTCGGGGAACTGGATGCGGCCAGGGGACGGGACGACGAGGCCATTCGCCATTGGCAGGCAGGACTGGAACTCCGTTCCGACACCGTGGACACCGCAGAAGCGCTTTTGGGTCTCGGCAGCGCCCTCTTGCGAACCGGACAGGCCGAAGCCGCCGAACCACATCTGGTTGAAGCCGCCCAACTGGCCTCCGGATTCGAGCGCACCGATCTCCATGCCCGGGCCCTCATCCGTCTCGGAGACAGCCATGCCGCCCGCGAACAGTGGAACGAAGCCGGACGCGTGTATTTCAGCATGGCCGTGCTTTTTGACGACCCCGAAAAAACCCCCGTCGCATTGTCCGCCGCCATCAAAGCCTTCGAATCCGCCGGACGGGAACGCGAAGCCGCCCAAGCCCGGCGGGAACTCTCCGAGCGGTATCCGGATTTTTCCGACGATACCCCCGATCAGAACGAAAACGACGACGAAAACTCCGAAGTCAACCCCTCCACAACGCCTTCTGCAAATCCCCCCGCCCGCCCGGAAAGCCAGGAAACCCCCGAACCCTTATGAGTCCACCCCATCCCGTCAACGGCCCCGGTTGGGAAATCAAAACCAGAGCCACCATCTGCCACGCCACTCAAAAACCTTTTGAAGAAAAGGAAATCATCTACTCCCGACTCATCCAGCAAGTCGATGGGTTGCACCGCGAGGATTACTGCCAGGAGGCTTGGAACCGCGAGTTGCGGGACCAAAGCTGGTTTCACTGGAAAACCCGTTTCCGGGGACCCGCCCCCAAAAAAGAGCCCCCATTTCGGGAAGACAACGCCGAAGAATTTCTGCGTGGACTCTTGGAACGAAAAGACCCCGCCGTCATCAACACCATCTACATTCTCGCGGTCCTGCTGGAGCGAAAGCGCGTTTTCATCGAACGCGGCGTACAACCCGACGCCAAAGGCCAGAAGATTCGGATTTACGAACACCGCGACAGCGGCGAGACCTTTTTCATTCCCGACCCCGAACTCAGCATCGAACAGATTGGCGACGTGCAACAGGAAGTCGCCCTCGAACTCGGCTGGATCAAACCCCCGCAATCCGAAGAAACGCCGGAACCCGAGGCCGGAGCCGAAGAACAACCGGAAGAAACGCCGGAAGAAACTTCGGAAGTTGCCTCTGTTGGCAGCGAAGAAATCAGAAGAATCGAACCACGGAAGGACTCTGATGAACACTGATCCAAAGTTCGATTTGGAGTCGGACTCGTCCGACCTGTCCGGCCCGTCGGACAAAACGCTTGAATCTTGGTTTTTCAGACGAGTCCCACGGGTCAGACCCGAGAAAGGTCACAGAAAACAGACTTATTTCCCTTGAGCCTTATTTCTTCTGAAGACTCCGGAGCAAGATGCGCCGCCCCCATGGCTGTTTGATCCATATTTAAAACGTCAGGATTTTCAAACCGGGGATACGGGAAAACTCGGAGAGATTTTTGGTGACAAGGGTTTCATCATGGGCAAGTGCCGTGGCGGCAATCCATAAATCGTTTGCGCCGATGAGTTGGCCCTTTTGCTTGAGGTCTCGAAAGCTCTCTTTGCGGGAGGATCGTGTTGAATGTTTTCCTCCACCGCATCCAAATAGGCCTCGGAAACATCGCCCCCGCCTGTTGAGAAAAACTGAAAGAGTTCGGCGCCTATAGCGGGTGAATCTGAAAATACAGCACGCCGCACACCCGTGGAGAATGATTCTCCGGGACGCTTTTTTGCTTTCAATGCGTTCTGAAGCTTACCGGTGAACTCGTGGGCATCAACGAGCGACTCACCTTGCTGGAGCAAACCGAGCCGGCGGACGCGAAAAAAAACCATTTTGCCCAAGCGGCCGAAGCCGAGTTGAATTCCTTCCACGCTCTCGCCACACAAAAGATCAGCCAAACCGGAACCGTGGACCTGTTCTGGCTGGAAACCCGTCTGTTGGACGTTCGCATTCATTGACAGCCCCGCCGTGTTCGCATAACGGAATCCCATGCACTTACACTCCCACTTGGATCTTCTTGGCGTGGCCGAGGCGGCCGCGCGTACTGCGGGCGATCACGCGCTGGCCCACAAACACCGCCGCACTGAAAAACTGGCATCCTACGCCCATGACGTGAAACTGGTGCTGGATCAGGAGTGCCAAACCCTGGCCACGGAAGTGATTCGCAAACAATTTCCCACCCATCCGATTCTCGGGGAAGAGGGCAGGACCAAGGGGATTGGCGACATCACTTGGGTCATCGATCCCATTGACGGCACCGTCAATTTTTCCCGCGGCATTCCGCATTGGTGTTGCAGCGTGGCCGCAAAAGACGAGCGGGGAAATCTCCTTTGTGCCTGCGTGTATCTCCCGGAAAGCGGGGCCTGTTTCACTGCGGGCGCCGGAAAACCGGCGGCGTTGAACCGGGAGCCCATCCGGGTGGCGGATACCCCGTGTTTGGCGGACGCCATGGTGCTGTTAGGGCTGGGGGATGGCGGCGGATTGTTGGAAAAATTCGCCGAAATCTATCGCCGAAGTCATAAACTTCGCCTTTTGGGGGCGGCGGCCGCCGACTTTTGTTCTGTTGCCTGCGGACGGGCGGACGCGGTGGTCAGCCCCGGTCTGTACGAGTGGGACGTTGCGGGCGGGGAGTTGATTCTTCGTCAGGCCGGTGGCGTGGTGCTCAAGGGGCCGAAAGATGACAAAGGACGTTTCCCCATCATTGCCGGACGCAAGGAGATTGTCGGGGAACTTTCCCGACTTTTGCCGGAATTCGTCTAGACCTAGATCCAGTTCGAAAAGGGTTTTGGAAATTCAACCACTGATTACACTGATTTACACTGATCCAGGCATGTGACTTGGGTTTTGAATGTGGATTCAACTGGGTATCCCGCGCGGGGGCGCGGGTGTGACTGGGAAAAGCCTTCGGGC